>CAZIAN010000089.1:0-12934 GCA_964537355.1 uncultured Pirellulales bacterium
CCTATCACTGCCTCCTGTTTCCCCGCCTATATAAATATACAACCAAACGGCAAATCTTTCAATATCTAACTGAAAATGATGATAATGGGTAAGATTAAGATAACGTAGCCCGGCAGGTATTAAAGGAAAAACTCAGTTGACAAATTATCCATGACAGCGTAAGATAAATGCTGCTTTTTTTGTTTTATTTCTAAATACTTTGAAAGGAAACCTCTTATGAACACAAGCATTCAACGTACCGTGATTTTCTTAGTCATATGTCTCACCTGTTTATCGGTTCGTGCCGCTGATACAGCCGATCCATTTATTGGACGCTGGGCATTAACGATTCCCGGTGGTGGTGCTGGCTGGCTTGGTGTCGAACAGAAATACGGGGGGCTGAATGCGAGCCTCTTGTGGGGTGGGGGAAGTGTGCTTCGAATGGCCAGTGCATACGTTGATGGTGATACATTACATGTTACACGTCTTTATGATGTTGAACGCAAAGATGCCGATGGCGCCGTGGTTTGGAAGGACACTTTTACTGAAACAATTTTGGCGAAGGTTTCGGGTGATATTCTGCATTTAACGCAAATCCGGCCTCGCTCGAATGGAAAAGGTGTTAATCGGAGAGACTTTACCGGAAAGCGGATACCTCCGCTGCCTCCGAAGCCGGATATGTACAAAGTTAAATACGGCAAACCAATAGTACTGTTCAATGGATCCAATCTGGATGGGTGGAGGCTGACCAATCCGGGACAGACAAATGGTTGGTCGGTTGAAGATGGGATTCTTGTTAATAACCCTGTTCAGCAAAAGGGAAAACGTCATATTTCATATGGCAACCTTCGAACAGTGGCCGAATTCGAAGACTTCAACCTGAAATTAGAAGTGAAGGTTCTAAAGGGGGAGAACAGCGGGATTTATCTCAGAGGTATCTACGAAATTCAGGTTAGCGATACCTATGGCAGAAAACTCGATTCACATAATATGGGAGGCGTTTATAGCAGAATTAAACCGGTTGTGAATGCAGAGAAGCCGGCGGGGCAATGGCAGACTATGAATATCACTCTTTTGGATCGCCACGTAACAGTGGTATTAAATGATAAAGTGATTATTGACAACCAGCCGCTTCTGGGTTGTACCGGCGGCGCGATGTGGTCGGATGAATTCAGGCCAGGTCCCATCTATCTACAGGGTGACCACACAGGCATCAACTATCGAAATATCGTTCTCACCCCGATTATCAAAGATTAGGGCTTAAATTAAGAACTGGGTTGTCAATGAAAAGTTTAGGTATTTATATATCGATAATACTCACTCTAACTGTAGCCAATAATGTTGTGAGTGGTTCGCAAACACGAAACAGGCTCAGACCGAGAAGTGTTACATCTCCGCGTGCGGAGCTGAACCTGAAGGATGTCCCATTTAAGATTGTGCATGAGACCTACCGGGAAACCGAAGGCCGGCAAAACTGGGAACTATACATGATAAATGCTGATGGTTCCAATCCGACCAATCTTACCAACACTCCTGATGTGGATGAGATGTATCCTCACGTTTCTCCCGATGGCACTAAGATATGTTTCGTCACTGATGAAGGAGCCGGCAGAAGAAAAGTTCGAAGTGTCTATTACATGAAGATTGATGGAACCGAGCGTTTTAAGGTTGCCGGAAATACCAGGCAGCCGTGCTGGAGTTTTGACGGCAAAAAAATTGCTTATCTACCGGGGGAATTTGAACGATACAATGAAAGGCCATATGCAACCGCGGGGCTTATCATTTACGACCTTCAGGACGGTTCACATACACCACATCCAAATAAAAATTTACAACACATTTATGCTTTGTGTTGGTCGCCCGATGAAAATTGGTTTGCTGCTGCTATACAGGGAGGCATGGGCTACAGCGATGCTATCCTGGCTTTTGAGGCCAATGGAACGAATGTCTTCGACCTGGGCTGGTGGGGGGTTAAAGGGTGCCGGCCTGACTTTAATCTTGAGGGTAACAAATTGGCGTGGGGAGAAACTGACTGGAATCTAAAAGTCGGTGATATCGACCTGACGGGCCCTACACCCAAGGTGACTAATATACGCCAGGTTGTCGAATGCCTCCGGCAGTTCAAAGTTTATCATGTCGATTTTTCGCCGGATGGGCAGTATATTGCTTTCAGTTATGGCCCTTTTAATGGAGCCCAGCAGGTTGGTGGTAAAGCGAGAGGCTGGGATATCTGTGTGAGTGATATGTCCGGAAATTGGGTAAATATTACTAACGACGGCAAGCACAACAAAGAACCCGATTGGGTGCCGATTTCACAAAAGACCACTGATTAAAAGGAGAAAATTACAATGAAACGATTTGCTTTTTGTATTCTTATATTGAGCTTGCTTCTGGCGAATGAAGCTCTTTGTTCCACAAAGTTGCCGGATGATCCTAAGCTTCGGCAAACACCTTATCCCAAATCTGAGCTGAACCTCAAAGAAATCCCGTTCAGGATCGTATATGAAACCTACCGTAAGACCAATGGCAGGGAGAATTGGGAGCTGTATCTGATAAATGCAGATGGCTCAAATCCTGTTAATCTAACCAGGACTTCTGATGTGGATGAATTATATCCTCATGCTTCTCCTGATGGTACTAAAGTTTGTTTCGTTGCAGATGAAATGGTTGAAAACCAGAAGGTTCGAAATGTCTATTATATGAACATCGATGGGACCGGACGGATCAAAGTTGCTGATAATGCCCGGCAGCCATGTTGGGGTCCTGACAGCAAAACTATCGCTTATCTAAAGGGGGAATTTACCCGTTACACCATTCAAGACTTTGCTACTAAGGGGATTTTCTTTTACGATATAGATACGCAGCAGCACAGAGAGCATCGAAATAAAAACCTTTATCATCTTTATAACATTTGCTGGTCGCCGGATGGTAATTGGTTTCTTGCTACTGTGCACGGAGGCATGAATTTTGGTCATGCCGACTTGGCAATTGAAGCCGATGGCACCAATATTTATGATTTAACTAAGTTTGGTGTCACGGGTTGCAGGCCTGATTTTAACTTCGATGGCAAGAAGATAACATGGGGATTGACCGACTGGGATTTAGGCATGGCTGATATCGATTTTACATCTTCAGCACCACAGGTTACTAATGTTCACCGTTTTATCAAGTGTGAAAAGGAATGTGAGGTTTACCACACCGATTTTTCACCGGATGGTAAATACGTTGCTTTCAGTCACGGCCCGGAAGCTAATGAAATGGTGGGTGGCAAAGCGCCGGGCTGGAATATATGTGTCAGTGATATAACAGGCAAGTGGGTGGAAATCACCACAGACGGCAATCACAATAAAGAACCCGATTGGGTGCCGATTACAACAACAAAACGTTGAGGCCGAAGTTTCGTTTTGCCTGCGCTTACAAAAAAGCTGAAAAAAAGGAAAATAGTCAATGACCATCCCCTATAGAGAGTTGATGAATAAAGCCCTTTGTCTGCTGATTGTATTGACAATTATTTCAGGTTGTCGGCGTGTCGAGGATGAAGCTGGTACGCTGGAGGTAATAACAACAAAGACAGGAATTGAGATGGTAAAAATTCCTGAAGGTTGGTTTGATATGGGCAGCAAGAACAGTTCACCGGATGAGTCACCGATACATAAGGTATGGATCAGCTCGTTCTGGATGGACAGATACGAAGTGGTTCAAGAGCAATTCAAAAAGTTTCAAATCTCTGATCCATCTCATTTCAAAGATCCGAATAATCCTTTAGAGCAGATCAACTGGACCGATGCCACTCGATTTTGCAACGAGCGTTCACTCGCCGAGGGTCTCGAACCCTGCTACGATGAAGAAACCTGGAAATGTAACTTCCAGGCAAATGGGTACAGATTGCCCACGGAGGCCGAATGGGAGTATGCCTGCCGGGCCGGCACCGCCACAAATTTCATCTTTGGTAACGATGTCCGGAACTTGAAAGACCATGCATGGTTCGCTGAGAACTCATCAGAAAAAACACATCCTGTTGGAAAGAAGAAATCCAATCCATGGGGGCTTTATGATATGTATGGAAATGTATCAGAATGGTGCAATGATTTTTATTCTGAGAAGTATTACAAAAATAGCGATCAAAAGAATCCGAAAGGACCAATTAAAGGTAAGGAAAGGGTCTTGAGAGGCGGAGCATGGAATTCCAGCGCCGACAGTTGTAGGTCATCATATCGTTCGAGTGACCCTTCTATCGATGATACCTGTCTTGCCAGCGATGCCATAGGATTTCGCTGCGTAAGAAATGCATCAAATAACATATCTACTCAGAAGGATATGGTGATGGCCCCGGCTTTGCAGGAATCCAAAGACAAGCAGGCTCAAGAAACATCAAAGACGGCACTGGTATATGACGATATTTATCTCGAGCACAAAACAACACCAGGCCATCCGGAATCGCCTCAGAGACTGGTCGCTATCACCGAGAGATTAAAGGCAAGTGGATTATACTCTAAATTGCTCAAACTATCACCGAAGCCGGTCTCTTCCGAATGGCTTACAACGGTTCACTCTCCCGAATATATACAGCGTGTTAGAAGAAGTTGTGAGCAAGGCGCAGGATACCTCGATTCCCCGGATGTTCCGATATCGGCGGAATCCTATGACGTAGCCCTGTTGGCCGCAGGAGGGGTGCTCTCTGCTATTGATGCTGTCGTGGAAAATAAAGTTAAGAACGCCTTTTGTGCGATCCGCCCGCCTGGCCACCATGCACTAAAGGATAAAGCTATGGGATTCTGTATCTTTAACAATGTTGCCATAGGTGCACGATATATTCAAAAGAAACATAACCTCTCGGATATACTCATTGTGGATTGGGATGTACACCATGGTAATGGTACTCAGGCGACGTTCTATAATGACCCTTCGGTTTTGTATTTTAGTACTCACCAGTACCCCTTCTATCCGGGCACCGGAAGCGAAGCAGAAAAGGGTGATGGACGTGGTTTGAATTATAACATTAACGTACCTTTGCCGATTGGTTCCGGGGATGCTGATTTTGTGAAGGCATTCAAAGAGAAACTTGAGCCTGCGGCCCTTGCCTTTTCTCCCGACTTTGTCCTCATATCTGCAGGATTTGATGCTCATAAAGATGACCTTCTCGGAGGCATGAAGGTCACTGCTGAAGGATTTGCTCAATTGACACAGATCGTCAAAGAGATATCCGAAAAGTGCTGTGAAGGTCGGCTTGTGTCCGTTCTTGAAGGGGGATATGGCCTGGAAGGATTGGCTGATTCTGTAGAGGCTCACATTCAGGTCTTGATGAGATAAAAGGACACAAGGAATGTTATTTCATACATGGCCGTTTGCACTATTTTTTATTATTGTCTATCCAGCCTACCTGGTTCTCAAGAACACAAGGCTCAGATTTCCATGGCTTTTGGCTTCTTCATACTTCTTTTATGCCTGTTTCAATCCCCTGTATCTCATTATTATCTCGTATTCGACACTGATTGACTTCTTCGTCGTGATGAGAATGGAAAAAAGCACACGAAGGAAAATGTGGCTTTCAATCAGCGTTATAAATAATCTCGCTCTGCTTGGCTTTTTCAAATATGGCGGATTCATCACCGACAACTTAAACCTCCTGTTGTCTTCATTGAAAATTCCGTATGCCCTTGCTTCTCCGGGCATACTTTTACCTGTGGGTATATCGTTCTATATCTTCCAGTCAATGAGCTACACTATAGATTACTATCGCGGTAACATTGAGAGGGAGACAAGTTTCATAAAATACGCGACATTTGTCTCCCTTTTCCCGCGATTAATGATGGGGCCGATTGAAAGGGCTAAAAATTTACTCCCCCAGTTGCATAAACCGGCAAGGGTTTCAGTACAGGATGTGACAGAAGGTATTTCCCTTTTTGTCGTCGGTTTTTTCAAAAAAGTTGCTTTGGCCGACTATTTGACTATGTATGTTGACAGGGTGTATGATGCTCCTGAACAGTTTCATGCGCCCGCTTTGATCCTGGCTGCTTTTTTGTATTCCTGGCAGATATATTTCGACTTCAGCGGCTACACGGATATGGCACGTGGCATAGCAAGAATGATGGGCTTTCGCTTAATGCTGAACTTCAATAATCCATATTTGGCAACTGGTCTGG
This sequence comes from uncultured Pirellulales bacterium, assembly GCA_964537355.1. Classification (GTDB taxonomy): domain Bacteria; phylum Planctomycetota; class Phycisphaerae; order Sedimentisphaerales; family Anaerobacaceae; genus NIOZ-UU13. The sequence goes on from CAZIAN010000089.1 coordinate 6,123, forward strand.
GTGACTTCTGGTCAAGATGGCATATTAGCCTTTCATCCTGGTTTAAAGACTATGTCTATATTCCTCTCGGAGGCAACCGCAAGGGCAGGTTTAACACCTACAGAAATATGTTTCTTACTTTGGTAATTTCAGGATTTTGGCATGGTGCGGCCTGGAGATTCATCATCTGGGGTGCCGTGCATGCACTCGGATATTCTTGCACCCGTGAGCTGGAAAGGACCGCATTCTACAAAGATAGGGTGCCGAGAATAGTAAAGCAACTGCTTGTTTTTATCTTTGTCAGTTTTGCGTGGATTTTCTTCCGGGCTGAAACAGTAAATGATGCATGGGTGATTTTGGTCAGAATCTTCAGTTCCGGACTCGAAAATCCTTATTGTCCGTTGCTTGCTCTGGTTTTGATTTTTGCTGTGTGGCTTTATCAGTTTGCTTATGAATCCAGTATTAAGTGGGTCCTTGAGCTAAGAGCCGTCCGCATAGGAATTGTTCTTTTGTTGATTTTATATCTGGTGGTCTTTGCTCCTGCAAGTGACAAGGCGTTTATCTACCTGCAGTTCTGATATTAGTGAGCACGTAAAGTCTTTTAACTAAAGGTAAAATGCGATGAATGAAAGCGGCGTATTAGAGAATCAAAAAATTTCATATCCGCCTCGGAAATCTGAGTTTGCTTTCAGTTCTAACTGTGTGAGACTGTCCGGATATGAATTGATTTTCGTCTTTATAGTGGCTTCCTTTTTATTTTGTTTTGGGCCAAGGCTGTGGGAACGAGTAGAGAAATTTGAGCCTGAACCCGACTTTCGCCTGCCTTATGAGTTAAGTAATGACTACTGGTTGTACAGCCGATACTGCCGATGGGCAATCTCAAAGTACGAGACGCTTGTAATTGGAGATTCCGTAATTTGGGGCCATTACGTCTCTCAAGACAACACATTATCACATTATCTCAACCAAATGACTGGCCGGGATCAATTTGCTAATTTAGGTGTGGATGGCATCCACCCCGTGGCATTATGTGGTTTGCTTAAATACTATGGCCGTGACATCTCCGGCAAAAAAATTGTGCTGCATTTTAATCCTTTATGGATGAGTTCAAGTAAACAGGATTTGCAATCAACAAAAGAGTTTAGTTTCAATCATCCCAAATTGGCCCCTCAGTTTTTCCCGAAAATACCTTGTTATAGAGAGTCATATTCCGGGAGATTTTCCATTGTAACAGAGCGATATGTACCTATCTTAAACTGGACATCTCATTTGAAGATGATGTATTTTGAGAATATGGATATACCTGCATGGACACTGGAGCACCCTTATAAAAATCCCGCCGGCGCTGTAACTCTTGAGCTTCCTAAACAGGTAAACGATAATCAGAACGAATATGTCTCCTGGATAGAGAAAGGGACTGCCAAAAAAGATTTCCCGTGGGTTAAGCTTGAGACGTCACTACAGTGGAAATTTTTCAGAAAATCCGTTAAGTTGCTGACCGAAAGAGGTAACAGCGTATTCGTTCTCGTAGGCCCGTTTAACGAGCACATGCTCGAGGGCGATAGCATAGAAATATATCGACAGATGAAAAGCGAGATTGGTTTATGGCTCCAGCAAAATAATATTGCCTACTATATGGCTCCACCATTACCCAGCGAGCTGTATGCCGATGCCAGTCATCCGCTGGACAAAGGATATGCCATGCTTGCCAAACAACTCCTTGAAAATGAGTCATTCATATCCGGCATCCTCAATTCCAGTTCTGACTAATCTTTATCTCCAGGCCAAAATGAACATTTCTCTTGATTTTTAGCCCAATAAGCGTACGATTGCTTTTTAGTTTCCGGCCTTGTGCTTGATAAATTGAGGTGCCATTATGGATAAGCGTTGGGCGTTTACACTCATCGAACTCTTGGTAGTAATTGCTATAATCGCATTGTTGATGGCTATTTTAATGCCCGCACTTAGTTATGTCCGCAAGCAGGCGCGTTCAGGTGCTTGTCAGAGTAATCTCCGGCAGTTGTGCCTCGCTATGAATCTTTACACGCTTGATCATGAAGACCGAACTATGCCGTTTTCTCATCAACCCGGAATGTACTGGTTTCATCAATTAGCTCCATATCTGAGCGCTAAGGATTATAAGAACAACCCCCAGGAACACTTAGAAGGTGTGATGAAAGTGACTTTTTGTCCTATGGCAAAACGCCGGGACAGTTCTGAGGAATCGTTCTACGGTTCAGCTTATACCTCGTGGCGCTTTATGGGCGGCGAAGGCAGTTATGGACTGAATCTTTGGTTATTACCCGACGATCCGATTTATGCCCCGGCATTTCCTGCGTCAAATTTCTTTATGAAGTATTCGGATGCGCAGCAGCGTGTTCCGCTGTTAGGAGATTCGGTGTGGGTCGGCTCGTGGCCTTTCGCTAATGATGCGGTGCCCGATGACCTCTCTGGAGAGATAGGATATCCGGGCTATCCCCACGGTGAAGGATACTTTATGGGCCGTTTCTGTGTTGACCGGCATAAAAAAGCTACTAATATTGGATTTGTGGACAGCCATGTAGAAGGGATTTATCTTCAGGAATTGTGGGCACAAAAATGGCACCGGAACTTTAAGCCAAACGATGATGTGTCTATACCTTGAACTGGACTGCTTTTTGTTCCTATAAGAAAAAAAGAGTTTTTTACCCATAAGATAAATGCTTGTATACTGTATTCAATAGTATGGGCAATCTTTAAGTCAAAAAGAGGTCAAAAAATGAGAAAAGAAAAACTAACACAATCTTTCAGCGTAATAGTTATTACTCTATCGAGTGCTTTTCTTTTGCTCACAGAAACATACGGAGCAAATTCGAAAAGTCCGCGCGCTCGAATCAATTCGGACAATCAGATTAAACAAATACCCAAAACAGCATACAAACAGGTAAAAGGCATCACTGCAAATCCTTCGACCTTTAAACCAAATATGCCTTTCAACGAAGCAATCGACATTCTGCGTAATTCAACCGTACCACGGTTAAATATCGTAGTGCTTTGGAAAGATTTGGAGGAGAATGCAAACATCTATAGAGAAACTCCTATTGGTATGGATGGTCTTTCAGGAGTTCCTTTACGTACGCACTTGAAAATCCTGTTGATGTCAGTTTCAGGAGGAGACGCGGAAAAATTGGGATATGTAATTGATCAAGGAGTTATAATTATCGCAACACGAGGCTCTTTACCTAAGAAACTGGTAACTCGTATTTATGATATCACTGATTTAGTCAGTGCGCCTGCTAATTATCGTATTATGCCGGGATTTGGCATGCCATTTGGTTTTGGTGGAATGCCTAATGGCGGCGGGATGCCTTTCGGTGGTACTGGTTTTGCCGGCATGATGCCCTTCGGCGGTACTGGTTTTTCCGGACAAGGATTCAATAGCTCCCCAAACAGAGGTACTTATGGGGGTTCTAATAGAACAAGGGTGAGTAGGTAGAAAAGACATGATATCGGGGTCAAAGAAGAGGATTTTGAATGAAGCCGATTTTATTGATTTTGGCTGCAGGGATGGGTACTCGCTACGGTGGACTTAAGCAAATTGATCCTATTGGTCCCAACGGCGAAATAATTATCGATTATTCTATCTATGATGCCATAAATGCCGGATTTGACAAAGTCGTTTTTGTGATTCGACATTGCTTTGAAGGTGCTTTCAAAGAAAAGATTGGTGAAAAGTTTAATAACCTTGTGGAAATTGCCTATGCTCATCAGGAAGTGGACACTTGCGTTGATGGTTTTGAGCTGCCGAAAGACCGGGACAAACCCTGGGGTACAGGACATGCAATACTCGTTGCCTGCGATTTAATCGATGGGCCGTTTGCAGTAATTAATGCCGATGACTACTACGGCCCGGATGCGTTTAAGACAATTGCCGGATTTCTCACAACAAAAGACCTGGCATACAACGATTATGCAATGGTCGGTTATACCCTCAGGGATACTTTAAGTGAATACGGATCTGTTGCCAGGGGTGTGTGCCGTTGTGATGAACATATGTTCTTAAAGGGGATTGTCGAACGTAAAAAAATCGAAAAAACATCGACCGGCGCTCGCTATTTTGAGGATGATGGAACAGAGCATGTTCTAACCGGTAATGAAATTGTTTCGAGGAATATATGGGGATTCCAGCCGTCAATCTTCCATCATCTCAAATTAAGCTTTAGACGATTCTTAAAAGAGCTAAGAGAAGAAAGCAATTCAGAGCTCTTCATACCATCTGTGGTGGATGAACTCATAAACAAAGAAAAAGCCAAAGTAAAAGTCCTGCAGGCAAATGACAAATGCTTTGGAGTTACATACCGTCGAGATGCAGCCACAGCGGCCCAATCTGTTCGTCAACTGATAGAGCAGGGTCTTTATCCGGAAATCCTCTGGGAACAATCGTGAAACACGACATTAAGTCAATCGTAAATCATTTTTGTATCTGCGGTGAGTTAACTGAAATAAAACCTCTCCTCCGTGGTCACATTAATGATACATACGTCCTGACCACTGAGAAGGACAGGCATATTGTCCGATACGTACTGCAACGAATAAATCACACTGTGTTCAAAGACCCTCCTTCAGTAATGAAAAACATTATCCGTGTTACCGAACACATACAAAGCCGCATGCAGGCAATTGACCCGCTCCTGGCATCTCGCCAGTTGAATGTTATTGGCACTGTTGATAATACGTGCTTTCATAAAGATGCCAATGGAAACTTTTGGCGGGTATATAACTTCATAGAAGACGCTGTTGCGTACGATACCGTTGATTCTCCCGATTTGGCGTATGAGGCGGCACGAATGTTCGGCTGGTTCCAGAAAATGCTGGTTGACCTTCCGGCGCCGGCCTTGCATGAGAGCATTTGTGACTTCCATAATACACCTAAGCGTTTCAAAACCTTCCAGCGTGTTCTTAAAGAAGACGCCTGTAATAGGGCTAAAAATGCAAAACCGGAAATCAAATTTTTATTTGATAATGCGTCCATCTGTGATGTCTTGCTGAATTTGGTTGACAAAGGTATAATCCCCGTTCGCATTACGCACAATGATACAAAGGTAAACAATGTGATGCTTGACAAAAATACCAACAAAGGTGTCTGCGTAATTGATTTGGATACCGTTATGCCGGGCCTGTCGATTTATGATTTTGGTGATATGATTCGTACCGGGACCACTTTCGCCGATGAGGATGAGCGTGACCTATCGAAAGTAGCTATGAACCTGTCGATGTTTGAAGTATTCGTCCAGGGTTTTGCTGAGCAAAGCAGCAATTTTCTCACATCCTCAGAGAAAGAGCATCTTGCCTTTGCTGCGAAGCTAATCACCTTTGAACAGCTTATCAGGTTTCTTACGGATTATCTGGCAGGTGATATCTACTACAAGGTTCACCGCAAAGACCATAATCTCGACCGCACCCGTACACAAATGAAGCTGGTCCGCTCGATTATCGCCCGGGAAGAGACTATGAACGAAGTAGTCGAAAAGGTTTTTCAACAGATCGATTGATTTGGTGTTTGATGTTCTAAAAAAAGGATTCTTTGCCTACCACTTGCAGAAAGTGTAAAGTAATTGTTAAGCTATTTTGTAAACGGAGAATAATATGGACTGGAATGCTGTTGGAATTGAAACTAATTTTAGCTCTTTAGACTGGTGTATCGTCATTGGCTATCTAATAACCATTGTAGCGGTCGGTGTTTATATAAGACGATATATAAGCAATGTTACGGATTTTATAGTTGCTGGCAGGGGCTTAAAAACTTTCCTGGCGATTGCGACAATGATTGGGACCGAATTAGGTTTGGTTACGGTGATGTACTCGTCTCAAAAGGGCTTTACCGGCGGCTTCGCTGCTTTTCACATCGCTCTGGCTGCTGCTATTGTAACTTTAGTTGTGGGCCTGACCGGATTTATCGTTGTGCCTTTGCGGCGTATGAAGGTAATGACCATACCTGAATTCTATGAGAAGCGGTTCGGGCGCGGCGTACGCATTCTTGGCGGAATAATATTGGCTTTGTCCGGGATACTCAATATGGGAATGTTCCTCAAGGCAGGCTCTCTTTTTGTAATGGGCATCACCGGTCTGACTCGGCCCGTTCACCTCAATATTATAATGTCTGTCTTGCTGGGCATGGTATTGTTGTACACCACTCTGGGCGGGATGGTTTCGGTGGTGGTTCTTGACTATATACAATTCGTAGTTTTATCATTCGGCCTTTTGGCTGCGAGTCTGTTATCCATCAGATATTTGGGCTGGGGGAACATTATTGAAACTGTTTCCAACTTGAAAGGCCGGGCGGGTTTCGACCCGTTTCACGGTGAGGGTTTCGGTGTCCCATATGTTATATGGATGTTCTTCCTGGGACTGGTCAGTTGCGCTGTTTGGCAGACTGCGGTGATTCGAGCGTGTTCCGCTGAGAATACGCGTACCGTTAAGAAAATCTACACCTGGGCTTCTATCGGTTTTCTCATGCGGTTTCTTCTGCCGTATTTTTTGGGAATTTGTGCTTTAACCTATATCGCCGGGCACGAGTCATTAAAAAGCGTCTTTCTCCCTGATGGCGGTTCCGTGGATTCGCAGGTCACTCTTATGGCAATGCCCATATTCTTGAGCCAGATCCTTCCCATTGGTTTGATAGGTATCATTTCCGCGGGTATGCTCGCGGCGTTTATGTCCACTCATGATAGTTACCTCTTATGCTGGAGTTCCGTGCTCACCCAGGATGTGGTCGCGCCCTGTTTTAGAAAAGGATTGTCATCGAAAGCCCGTGTCTTACTGACGCGAATATTTATAATAGCTATTGGTATTTT
>CAZIAN010000090.1:0-12823 GCA_964537355.1 uncultured Pirellulales bacterium
ATTGTTTCGAAAAAGATGAATTGCTGATTGAAGAGATATTTGAATTTAAGATCGCCGAATAAAATGCAAAGCTCTGGCCTGAAACTTTATGCCTTGCATAATACATGATACATCCTCCTCTATTTGGAACACCTCATGAATTGTACCCACAGGAAGAACAAAACTAACAGATGTCTGTCCCTGCTGGCACAAACTTCACTAATATTATCTATACCAGATTACCCGCCGGTTCGTCAAGGGAAATCCTTGCGATTATTGGGATGTTCAGGGAGCATCTCAACCCGATATAAATATATTATTGACCTGATTTTGTTTTGATGATACTCTATCACCCGCATAATTAAGGAAGCTAAGTTATGGAATTATCTTTAGTAATGAGGTTACGAATTGCTGCCGCGGCCGCAATAGGTGTGGTTTTGATAGGTATCCTTGCCTGGCCGTTGGCATCATCACCCGGGCCTATCAGTGCTGTGCGTGCTTCCGATATAAGTATGGGAGCTTCAATAACATTGGTGATCCTGGCGTTTATAACCGGTCTTATTGCCTATTTTGTTTCCTGGCCGCACGGCAGAGAAATCGGCATCCTGGCTGTACCTTCCGGTTTGACAATTTGGGCGGTGCGCTCAGGCAGCATGACTTCTTTGATGCAGCTTTATCCATCCGCCGAACAGCGCCAGGCCATTTATACGGCGTTTAAATGGCATTCTGTTTTCTGGCTTGTTCTCGTTGCCGCCGGTTTCATCGGTGTGCTGTTAGGTCAGAAAATCATCTCAAGTCGCAGGTCTGCGGCGAAACAAAAAACATCTAACTCTAATCCTACTCAGTACCTAAGTGCAATAATTGCTCTTGCCGGTTCAGTTTTCATAGCCCAATTTTGTATTGGAATGTTTGCCCAGGACGTTTCGCTAACAGATCCCAAATTGGGTGCGATTACGGCTCAGCCGTCCATAGGGCAGATTGTCTTTGCTGTATTTATCTCGTTCGGAGTCGCAGCTTTTATTGTCAAAAAATTTCTCGATGTCAGCTATATATGGCCGGCGATTGCCACTGTTTTGCTAACTATCTTTGCTGTAAGTAATTATGCCAGGCAGGATGTGTTGCAGTATTTTGCTCAGGAGTGGCCCTCAGCGTTTTTTGTCAATTCGGTCATTTCCATATTGCCTATACAAATAGTGGCTTTGGGCACATTGGGCTCAATTGCCGGCTATTGGATGGCTATCCGTTACAACTATTGGCGCAAACATGAGATGAAATAGTAAAATTTCCCGCATTTGAAAAATACAATACATCATTTTTTTAAGCCTTTATGTTTGTATAAGTCCATTTAAGACAAGGCCTTATAAGTATATAGTCCTATATTGCGTCATCATTCCGCAAACAAAATCAAAAATGGTTATTTATAGGCTCTAAATTAGCCGAAATATATTGTGTTATGAATTGCCGGCCAAATGTGGTTTTTCGGCGAAGGAAAAAGAAAAGTTATAGAAATTAAAGCTGAGCTGATAAGCATTTGGATGAACACTTGAATTGAATTGACGTATTAAACGGTAGTAAAACCAGCCGACAAAAGGAGTTAGTAATGTTGGTTCTAAGCAGGCAAAGAGATGAATCGATTATGATTGGCGATAATGTTGAGATTATTATCGTCGATGTACGGGGGGATAAGGTACGTTTGGGGATAACGGCCCCGAAGGAGATACCGGTTCATCGAAGAGAAATATACGACGCGATTCAACGCGAAAAAAGCCAGAACAAGGAACCTCAGGCCGAGCAGCCGGAAAAACCCCAGACCCCGGAGTCTCCCAAAGATTCCTAATAGTTGGAATCTTCCCACAACCTATTCATTTCATGTTTCTACTATAGTTTCTACGACATTATCATTTTTCAGCGGATTATTTTGATTTCTCATAATTTGTTTTACTATAAAGTTTATTAGAGAACCGCAAAACCACGAACGACGAAATTTTACTCACGCAAAATTTCTCTTGCCTTCCCCCGCTCCAACATCTTAACATAACCTCGGCGTGCGGACGTTCTTTGATTTTAGCCAACAGGGAAGTAAAGTAGAGTGTGAATCGCACACCTTTGCTCTTTTACGATAAATATATAAACAGTTCTTATGCTTTCCGAATTGAACCGGAATAAAAAATGGAGGATAATTTTATGAAAGAAGGCATTGAAATTAATCGCAGACAATTTATGGGCGCCTCGCTGGCAGCCACTGCTGGTCTTCTGGCAAATGTCAACAGCACTTCTCAGGGGGCTCAAAAGAAAAAGTCGAACATTAAGGTTGGTTTGTACAGCATCACATTTCTTGGGATTTGGTATCGCGGAGAGGCCCTTTCTTTGGAAGAGGTGATTAAACGAGCGAAAAGTTATGGTTATGAAGGGATTGAGATCGATGGAAAGCGCCCTCATGGTAATCCGCTCGACTGGCCGGCAAAACGTTGTAGGGAGCTTCGCTCTGTCTCTAATGGTGAAGGTATTGAAATTCATGGAGTTGCGGCCAATAACGATTTTAGCAGTCCAATCCCTGAATATCGAGAGTGTCAGATTGCTTATGTTAAAGAGTTGATTCGAATGACAGCGGATTTGGGTGCGAGGACTTTGCGGATGTTTCTGGCTTGGCCGGGTGTTACCAAACATCCGCAACTGGCGCAATACACCATCGCAAAAGATATCTGGAAATATAACCATAAACAATTTACTGAAGAAGAAATATGGACTTGGTGTCGCGAAGGCATGGCTGAATGTGCACGATATGCCGAAGATGCCGGCGTTATCCTGGCATTACAGAATCATGCTCCTGTTATCTGGAGTTACAAGGATGTGCTGCGAATGGTCAAACAAGTCGATTCCAAAAGCCTGAAAGTCTCGTTGGATGTTCCTATTATGGTGGATAAACGTCCTGAAAATATCCGAAGGGCTGCCAAAGATGTGGGGAATTTACAGGTCCTCTCACATTTTGGCGGTGAATACGATAGGGATAAAAATGGCAAAATAAAAGGTGCTGAATTCTATACACCTTTCATTCAGGCAATGCATGAAATTGGATATTCCGGCTATCTAAGTTATGAATTGTGCCATCCCCTGCCGAAAGTAAATGGTCAGACGGTAGGCATCGAATTTGCAGAAAAAAATGCTAAATTAGCCGCTGAATTTATGCGCGGGATCATCGCCGAAGTTACTAAGGCATAAAAAAAACAGAAGTAGAGGGAGAATGTGTTTTAATCAATACTGATAATACTCTTATATGAATAATTAAGAGTTATAAATCGGCGAGAAAAATTATGAGCATAAAGAAGAAAGTCATCTTAATAGTAATTATCCTTCTTTATGCAATTACATGGTTTGGAGGCCATAGAACTCATTCCATAAACCTACAAAAACATGCAGCACAACTTTATGTTGGAGCACTATTCAAAAATAAGGAAATGTCTGATTTGGCCCGTTCAGAGGGACTCGAAGAACCTCAGCCGATTGTAGTGAGGAAAGATGGCCCAAAGTCTAAAGTCAAATGGTCTATACCGATAATGCCCGGAGTTCTTCTGGCAAATTCATATTATGTTAACAGCCCTTTATGGGCTAAAGGAGGAACCAAAATAGTTCTATATTATGGAATCTCCTCTAAGGTAATTTGTTATTTAACGAAATGGATGTCTTAATCCTTATGTAAGGAAAATATATAATGATTAGATAGAGCGAAAAAATGTTAATAAACGAAGAGAGGATCGGAAGGCAAGCCGAATGAAAGAAAAGAAAATAGTTGTAGGTTTCTGGTTAAGGTTAATATCCGATATTCTTGATGTTATATTTCTTGGTTTATTCGGAGCACTACTTTCTTTGCCTTTAAAAGGATTGTTCTACAGCATAGGCGAAGACGGATTGTGGATCGGACTCTGTATAACTTTTTTATATTCAGGAATACTGCAAAGTAATATCGGCCGGGGGCAAAGTCTTGCGAAAAGATTGCTTAAAATTCAAGTTTTACGTCGCGATGGGTCCTATTTAAGTTTACAGAGGTCATTTCTCAGATACACAATCATTGCTTTAATTTGTTATAATTCATGGATATGGATGGCTTTAACTTCGGTATTACCCTTTTTAAATAATCCTTTCCTGCAATCGATCTACAATTATAGTATTTTTTTTCTATTGCTCGGAGTGGTTGTTTTACTGGCCTTTCACCCTCTTAAAAGAGGTTTGCATGATTTCCTTGCAGACAGCTTAGTTGTAAGAAAAGGGATGTATGATTCTGAAAAAATCAGTTTTTTAAATGTCCCTTCAAAGGTTATAAGGTCTTTTGCCATTTGGGGCGGTTGCTGCATAATCCTGATAATAGGTTCATGTTACTTCCTTCAAAAACAAAAAAACCAAATGCAATTGGTACAGGAATTAAGCCCAATCCGAAAAAAAATCGAAGAAAACACTCAGTTTACAAATATTAGTATAAGACGTGCTTGGTATACTTTTAAAAATAATCGCGGCACGGTAAAGAAAACAACAAGTTTAGATATATTGCCCTTTTTGAAGAAAGCGAAATTTGACAATATGACATTACGTTTAGCCGAAATAAAAAAAGCGGTGGATATTGTTACTGCTTCATATTCTAATATCGACGAATGTGATTATATTAATATACAGGTGAGAACAGGATTCAATATTGGTATTTTTTCGTATTATCTCCGTCAAACACAACGTTTTACTACTGATGGTGAAGTATTAACAAAGAAGTGACATATTAAATCAAAAGGTGGTGTCCGGTAATCCACTGGAGAGAATTTGCGATAAACACTCGCTGCCGGGCTTAATCGTCATACAGTATTATTGGATATATAAGAAGGAGCCGAGTTTTGATAGAAAGTAACCAGCTCAAATTATCCCATGTTGATTTGATACAAACATCTAAAAAACAATGGATTAGCTTTAGTATCGTATTTTTAATATCCTGGAGTATCTCACTTTTCCTGTGGTTCCAGGTTGAAGCGGACAAGTACATTTTATTTACCTTAAACAATTCTAATTTTGGGCACGGCCTGCTTATAATTAATCGGCTCTCTTCCCGATACGGGATGCCTGTCATTGTGTTTGTATATATGTTGTATCTGGTGCTGTCTTTGAAATTTACCAATTTGAAAAAGTCCAGACAGGTGTTTCTATTGATAATCTTTTCTTTCGCCGTCGCGGGTATTTCCGGAGACATATTAAAAATGATATTCAATCGCACCCGTCCGATCCATGAATATGCAAATGAGTTGAGCTTCTTTACTCGTTCAGGCTCCCCCTCATTCCCTTCCGGCCATTCAACTAAAAGCGTGGCACTTGCCCTGCCCTTTCTTTTTTACGCCGAATATAAAGGGCGCTTCCATACCCTGGTAAAATGTATTTTAGTCTTCGTGGCTTCAATGGTTTGTTTCTCACGAATATTTTTAGGGGCACATTATTTAAGCGATGTTTTGGCCGGAATAGGCTGGGTATTTTTATGTTTACCCGTTTCTGTAATGTTAAGTAATAAGTTATTAAGCAAAATGACACATCAAAAATTCGAGCGTGCCGCAAAAGTATGGATTTTGGTTTATCTTGGATTTATGATTTATCTGATATTTGCATAGGAATTTCATACCAAGGGGCTGTCTGCTAAATACCAAAAGCTAAACGCCTTTCACCATCAAGTGTCTGAATAACCAAATGTCCCATTAGCCAAAAAAGCCTTTTAGCAGCATTAAAAACGCCTTTTTGCCGGCCGACTTGACTTTTGGCCGATTAAGACTATATTTAGGTAGTTAGATGTCAATATTTGATCAGTTTTAGAAGGGGTGCCCATTTTAACCGGGTTTTCGGAGGGGTGTCACAAACCGCCTGTTTCCTGGCGGAGCCAAAGCTTTATGGCAGGGATGTTTGATAATAGTACGGTTATTCAGGTTCAGCAGGCCAATGACATCGTTGATGTCATAAGTGAACATGTGAGCTTAAAGAGAAAGGGCCGGGAGATGGTGGGCTTGTGCCCATTCCACGATGACAATCGCCCGAGTATGAACGTCAACGCCGTCAAGCAGATATTCAAATGCTTTGCCTGCGGCGCCGGCGGCGATGTCTTCAAATTTCTCCAAATGCGGGAGAACCTCACTTTCCCTCAGGCCATAGAGAGGCTGGCCGAACGTGCGGGCATTAAGCTAAAACCTGTCCGATCTTCACAAAGACCGGGCGGGACCAAAACCCCCTCGCAGGAAATAGATCCGAACAAACTGGCACAGGTAAATGCCTGGGCCTCTAACTACTTCCAGCAAAACCTCCAGGACGAAAAAAAGGGTAAATATGCCCGCGACTACCTCACCCAAAGGCAGATAACCTCCGAAAGCATAAAAAACTGGAAGCTTGGCCTGGCAATCGGTTCGCCCGATGATTTACTCAGCGCCGCTCGCGATAAAAATGCTCAGATAAAACTTCTTGAACCCGCAGGCCTCGTCACCGCCCAGAATCAGGACAAGTTCGTAAATCGCCTGATGTTTACAATTACCGATGTAACCGGCCGGGTCATCGGCTTTGGCGGCCGAACTTTAGACGATTCAGGCGCCAAATACATAAATTCCCCGACGACCCCACTGTTCGACAAAAGCAATTCGCTCTACGGCCTCGAGCAGGCACGCCACCAGATTGTCTCGACCGGCACCGCTGTTGTCGTCGAAGGCTATACCGACTGCATAATGGCACACCAATTCGGCTGTACCAACATTGTAGCAACCCTGGGAACAAGTTTCACTGCCGGCCACGGACGTATCCTCCGGCGCTATGCCAAAAAAGTAATTTTGCTTTTCGATAGCGACGTCGCCGGCATTGAAGCCGCCAACAGGGCTCTGGATGTCTGTCTGGCACAGCGCATAGATATAAGGCTTGCCTCGGTCCCCGAAGGTAAAGACCCGTGCGATTTTCTTTTGGCCGCCGGCAAAGAGCGATTCGAACAGCTACTGAGCGATGCTGTCGATGTCTTCCAGTTCAAGTGGAACAGGTTAACGGCCGGTTTCGGAAGCGACGATACCATTGCTGGCAAAAGGTCGGCGATTGAAGAGTACTTGCAGACTATAGCCACCGCGCTGTTGGCCGGCAATGTCTCGCCGATAGACCGGGGTTTGATAGTTAACCGGGTTTCGAAGATCATCGGCCTTGATACCAGGCAAATTAATGATGAGCTGAAAAGAAGGCTCAGGCAGGCCCAGAGAGCTGCAAGCTATAATACCCAAAACCAAACAGTCCAGCCGGTAGATTATGGCCGCGGCCTCTTTGCCACAGCACAGCGAGAGGTCCTCGAAGTATTGCTCAACGAACCTAATCTCTTTGAGATTGTAAAACAAAAAATCACGCCGGACATCTTCGATGTGCCGATATCAAAACAAATCGCAGAGATATTGTTTGAAACGCTCAATACCGATATCAATACTTCGCTTGCAGAGATATTGGCCAAAACCGAATCCGTAGAACTCGGCAATTCTCTTGTCGAATTAAGCCAGACCGGACAGGAAAAAGGAAACTTCCAGGCCCGCTTGAAAGGCGCACTCGATGCGATTGAACGCCACAGGGCAAAGAAACAAAACAGTTTCATTAAAACAATAGATAACCAGAATCAATTTCTGCGCAAAGTCTATGAAAATACCGGAAAGGAAAATCCGCACAATGTGGGTATGGTATAGTGAACAAACGTTGGCAAAGAGCCGTAAAAAATAATATACATAGCAAAGTGTCCGGATTCCATCAGGAGGGAGGACAATTTGAGTTTGTGCTCTATGTGATTATTGATTAATTTTACAAAACATATACAAAGGTGCAATTGTGACAAAAAAACGAACAGTGGCGAAGAAAAGAAAAAAGAGAGCTAAGAAAACTGTCTCCAATAAAAAAAATAAAGACATCGAAGTCGAAATCGACGAGCAGCCCCCCAGCAGCGACAATATCAAAGACACAGAGCAGCAGATAAAATTGCTGATCGAAAAGGGCAAGAAAAAAGGCTTTCTCACTTACGAGGAGATGAACGACGACCTGCCCGATGACGCTATAAGCGCCAGCCGCCTGGACCGCCTCCTGGCAAACCTCGATGAAATGGGTGTCAGGCTGTTTGATGAAGATGACGTAGAATCCTATCAGGCCGCCAAAGCCCATGAAGAAGGGGAATTCGATACGTCCGATGAAGATAAAGATGAAGACGAACATGGAGATGACAAAGATAAGCATCTAAAAGAAGACGTGCTGCTCGAACAGCAACTGGTCGGCGAAGACAATACTCGCAGAATTGACGATCCTATTCGTATGTATCTGACTCAAATGGGCCAGATACCTCTGCTAACGAGAAAATCTGAAATTGCTCTCGCGCGAAAAATTGAAATAGCGAGAATGACTTTTAGAAGGAAAATGCTTCAATGCGACTACTGTGCCCGAAACTCTCTCGATTTATTCCAACAGGTCCAGAACGGCACGATGTCGTTCGACAGAACAATCAAAGTCGGCACGGCATATAGCCTTACCAAAAGTGTAATAAAAAAGCGGCTCATCGTGAACATCAATACGGTCGATAAGCTGCTCAAAATCAACCAGGACCTGTTTAAGAAAACTCTCACGCACCAAAGCAGCAAGGAAGCCAGGGCTACATTTAAATGGCTGCGTCGAAACAAGCGTAAAATCGCAACGCTGCTCGAAGAGCTGAGCCTGCGAACCAGCAGAATCCAGCCGGTCAAAAATAAACTCCACGGCATCTGTAGTAAAATGCACCAATTAGAGCGTGCTATTGCAGCAGGCCCCAACAGCCAGATAACCGAAGAAGATATATATTCGATGAAGCAGGAGCTGTCAGGCCTAATAGAACTGGTTATGGAAATGCCGAAACAGCTCGAAAAAAATCTGAACGTGCTGGACAGAGTCTTCAGCCAATATGAGAACACCAAGCGGGAACTCTCCAGCGCAAACCTCAGACTGGTCGTTTCCATCGCCAAGAAATATCGCAACCGGGGCCTTAGCTTTCTGGATTTAATCCAGGAAGGCAACACCGGCCTGATGAGGGCCGTGGACAAATATGAGTACCGAAGGGGATACAAATTCAGCACCTATGCCACATGGTGGATTCGACAGGCGATAACCCGGGCGATTGCCGACCATGCACGAACGATTCGTATTCCGGTCCACATGATAGAGACGATGAGCCGGCTTCGAACAGCCAGCAAAGTCCTGCATCAGAAGCTGGGCAGAGAAGCCACTATCGAAGAAATCGCCGAGGAAGCCGAGATGACTGTCGAAGAGACCCGCAGGGTCCTGAAGATATCCAAGCACCCGATCAGTCTCGATAGACCGATAGGCGAAAGCGAGGACAGCTACTTCGGAGATTTTATCGAAGATAACGAAATCGACTCACCCGTGGCCTCGGCCACCCAGGAAATGCTCAAAGACAGAATCGATGTGGTCCTCAAAACACTTTCATATCGCGAGCGCGAGATTATCAAGCTGCGATACGGCATCGGTGACGGCTATACTTACACCCTGGAGGAAGTCGGCAGAATCTTCAAAGTTACCCGCGAGCGAGTCAGGCAAGTCGAGGCAAAAGCAATACGAAAGCTCCAGCACCCCGTCCGTGCCCGCAAGCTCGAAGGATTTATGGACCACAAAAGCGCCTAAACAGGCAATAGAAAATTATAGATTAAAACTCAAATTTATTTATGAAGTCCCTGGGTGTGAGTTCATTCATCCACGTCTTGATTTGGAGGCAGTTTTGCTCACCACTCCTCCGCTTGTTCCGGCTTGTCCCAGGCTTCGTAGAGGTCGATTAGGTTGTTCAATGATTCTACTGTGTGTGTATGCTTATCACCGAGTTTGAGACGTCGGCCTTCGACCGCCGCGAGTAGTAATGGCTCTGCTTTATCATAATCACCTTGCTCTTTGTATAGCACAGCTAAGTCATTCTTGGATTCCAGCGTGTCCGGATGGTCGTCGCCTAACTCTCGCTATCTGCCTTCGATAGCTTGGGTGAGTAAGGACTCGGCTTCCCCATAGCGTTTTTGCTCGCGGCGGAGCACGCCCAAATCGTTGATGGTCCCGAGCGTGCAATGATGTTCTTTACGTAGCTTGAGCTTCCTGGCGTCTAATACCTCCTTAAACAAGGTCTAAGCCTCACCATACTCGCCCAGATGCGTATATACCTGAGCAATAGATCGTAGTGTGTGCCAATGTTGCTTATAGGCAGTCAAGTATGAAATAACAATTGTTGTAACCATTCACAGGATTTTTTTAAAAAACTCAAAATGTTAAAATAGGCAACTTTTGCATTTGTAAACAACATGCTAAAAATGGTACATGCAAGACAAAGACACAATTATACAAGAACTAAACAAAGAAATTAAACAGCTTCGAGAATACATAAAACTTCTCGAAGAAAAAATCGGTCGGCTGGAAAAAAACTCGAGCAATTCCTCTAAGCCGCCATCCAGTGACATCGTTAAGCCGAGTAAAATTCTTCGGCGACTCGGCAAGAAACGAAAACGCGGCGGGCAGCACGGACACCGCAAGTTTTCGCGTCAGCCTTTTGAATCCGAGCAGGTCGATGAGATACGCAAAGGAGGTCTGCCTGGTGCCGATATCACCGCCGCAGTAGGATTTATGAAAGGCGGCTGTCATATGTCCTATACGACCATCCAGCAGTTTTTCAAAGGATTGTTTGAACTGGATATATCTCGGGGCATGCTTTGCAAGGCTGCATTGAAGCTCTCGCAGTCGCTGCAGCCTGCCTATGAGCAGTTGGCCGAACGCCTGCGGCATGAATCGCAGGTTGGTGTTGATGAAACCGGCCATCATGATCAAGGCAAGCTGCACTGGACGTGGTGTTTTGATACGCCGGATTACTCAGGGAACACGCGGTCGGGCCGGCATGCGATGGTGTGAGCGTATTTGGACAATATTGGCCACCTGTAAAAAGCAAAAGCGAAATGTTTTTGAGTTTATTCGTCATACACTGATTGCCTACTGGACAAATAATTGTTATCCTGAATTACTGTGAACGGTTACAAAAAATCTTTGTTATTTATGCAAATATTTGGGATTTAGTGCTTCCATTAACAGTAAAATTTGATATTTGTGGTGTCATTTTGGAGGTATTGTGTCACTCGAAAATAAGGGTGTTTTCCAGCTCCTGAAAGGGATGCCTTTTCGAAGAATTGAGGAATTTTACGACTCGTGAAAATTGGTTCGTTTTTGGGGCATCTGCTCGCGATCCAATATGCTATGATTGATCTAAGATTGTTAAGTACTATCACAGGTTACATGAGAACAAAATGTGTATTGTCCACCTATATCTCTCAGGTGCTTTATTGCTGGGTCGAGGAACTCAAGGTGAAGACACGAAGCAAATGATAAGGGAGCCACTATAGCAAACATACGACCACAACAGGAACATGAAATTGATATGAAAGAACTGTGCAATTCCCGCAAAGCCGTGATTGACGGGGCCGGTGATGTGGGGGCATCTTTTGCCTACGCGCTTCTCCAGAGCGGGACAGCGGAAAGCATTGTGCTGATTGACAAGCGGCATGAAGCGGCTGAAGGTCAAGCGATTGATCTGGCACATGGACTTCCCTTTGTTCCTTAAACGGTAGTGCGTGCTGGTTCGCCCGATGATTATAATGATGCGGCAGTTATTACATTGCTGAACCGACCAAATGAAAGTGAATTGATATGACCAAAGACCCCATATGCGGAATGACCGTGGACAAAGTAACCGCTCTTAGCGCCGAGCGTAATGGACAGACGTTCTACTTTTGCGGTGACCATTGCCTACAGAAGTTTCTTTCAACGCCCGCCACCGCGAAGCACGAAGAGAAGCTGAAGAAGAAGGCCATTTACACATGTCCTATGCACCCAGAGATAGAGCAGGATCATCCCGGTGCTTGCCCAAAGTGCGGCATGGCGCTGGAACCTAAGACGGTGACAGCGGGTACGGATGACGAGGAAAATGCCGAGCTGCATGATATGACTAGGCGATTCTGGATCGGCGCGGCTTTGACGTTACCGGTGTTTGTACTGGCGATGGCTCACTTGATTCCGGTGCTGGGCCGACAGCCTTGGGTGAATGGCGATGCCTCACGCTGGCTGCAATTTGCGATCTCCACGCCCGTGGTCTGCTGGGCAGGCTGGCCGTTTTTCCAGCGTGGATGGCGTTCTATCATGACGCATCACTTAAACATGTTCACGCTGATTTCCATCGGCGTGGGCGCGGCCTTTGTCTTTAGCGCCGTGGCGATGCTCATGCCCGGTCTGTTCCCAGCCACGATGCAGCACGAGGGCAAGGTCGCCATCTACTTTGAGGCTGCCGCGATGGTCACGGTGTTGGTGCTTCTCGGTCAGGTACTCGAACTCCGCGCCCGCAGCCGCACGGGCAGCGCCATCAAAGCGTTGCTCAACCTCGCCCCGCCCACGGCGAGACAAGTTGCACAGGATGGTGACCATGAAGTCCCGCTCGATCAAGTGAAAGTTGACGACAGGTTGCGTGTGGTTCCAGGTGACAAGGTGCCCGTTGACGGTGAGGTGGTCGAAGGTCACTCCAGCGTTGAAGAGTCCATGATCACAGGCGAACCGCTCCCTGTGGAAAAGACCGTCGGTGACAAAGTGACTGGCGGTACCGTCAATGGTCCGGGCAGTTTCGTCATGCGAGCCGAGCGAGTTGGCAGCGACACATTACTTGGGCAGATCGTGAACATGGTGGCTGAAGCCCAGCGTAGCCGTGCGCCCATTCAAGGTCTTGCCGACAAAGTCGCGAGCATCTTCGTGCCGACAGTGCTGTCGGTTTCGGTGATTA
>CAZIAN010000091.1:0-2416 GCA_964537355.1 uncultured Pirellulales bacterium
GGTATAGAACAAGGCTGGTAGCAAAAAAAAATGCCAATAAATAGCTTATTTCGTGCCATCTTTATCTCCTATCTATATTAATTGTAATTAATTATTGTGCTATAGTAGGAGCAATTATTATAAATATATATTACTGTTTTGTTACAGTTCTGTCCTTTTTTTAATATTTTTCTACATTTCGCAGAACTGATTTGTCCAATACTTTCTGTTTCGTACTCAAAGCTAGTCTAATGATTAAGAACTACATGGTTTACACATTTCTTCGTCACCGTCTACTTAATTCGATGCAAAAAAATTTGCATGCTCTGGAATGTGAAATAATCAAGGCTTTGTCCCCAAATTTACCCACCGCCTAAATTAACTGGAAGAGGACTGGCATGTTTTTAAGAGAATATGCAAGTTCTGGAATGTAAGCTAATCAAGGCCGGGTAAATATATCCGGCCTTTTTTATGCTGGAATTGGGGTTTTTGCGGAATTTTTAGAAATTTTTGAAAAATCCTGTAACTTTTCGCAGTGGACTGCGTCTATTAATGCAGGAACGGCAGTTATGGGACGTTCCTGTGGGGCAGCTTTTGGAAAGAAGCCCTGGGCAAAAAATGATAAGAATTAAATCCTACTTCACCCCCCTCCTCCTTAAAGGCCGATATCCACAGGGTCGGCCTTTTTTATTTTATTGCCGTCAAATACGGCAGAGATTATCATATCAGCCTATGAGAATTCCGCTTACAAAATATGGGTTGCCTCAGGTTGTTATCTACCCCGTGGTGATACTTGCGGTAATGGCCGCCGTTGCGCTGGGCACAAAGGCGCTCCTGCAACTATGGGCTATCATTTCGATAGAGTTGCTTTTAGCGGCCATTTTGATATGGATTTTTAGCTTTTTCCGCGACCCGCAGCGAAGTTGTCCATCAGACAGTAATCTGCTTTTGGCGCCAGCTGACGGTCAGATTACCGATATTGAGGAAGTAGAAAATAACGTTTTTTTAGGCCGAGCCGCACTGCGCATCGGGATATTTCTGAGCATATTCAATACGCATATTAATCGCGCCCCGTGTAACGTAAAAGTCGAAAAAATCACCTATAAAAAAGGCAAATACAAAAATGCACTTAAGCCCGAGTCCGCCCGGGTCAATGAGTCTAACGAGTTGAATCTCGTCAGAACGGACAGCCCGCACGACAGGCTGATTGTCAGGCAAATCAGCGGTGCTATTGCCCGGAGAATAGTGTGTGATACAATAGAAGGGCAGCAATTGACCGGAGGCCAGAAATTCGGGATGTTAAAATTCGGCTCAAGAACAGAATTGTACGTGCCGCTGCGTGAAAATGCAAAGTGCATGGTCAAGATAGGCGATAAAGTAAAAGCGGGCCTGACACCTTTGATAAAATACGAAATATATTAAAAATCAAATTGCAAAGTGCAAAATTATGGAAGTTGTCAGCCAAAGGCTGACTCCACAATTTGATATGCCAAAATCAAAAAACAACACTGCCAGAAAGAACCTTCTGCGGCGTGTGCGAAGGCAAAGGTTAAAGTACATTACCATCCTGCCGTCACTGGTTACTATTCTCAACGGTATCTGCGGCTTTGCGGCCATTGTCTTTGCCGGCAAAGGTATAAAGCTCGGTCCCGGGGAGTTTTCTTACTTCGCAATGAGCGGCTATATGATACTGCTGGCAATGATAGCCGATATGCTCGACGGCCGGCTGGCACGAATGAACCAGAGCACTTCCAGCTTTGGCGGCCAGCTCGACAGCCTCTGTGATATAATCAGCTTTGGCGTGGCGCCGGCATTTTTAATGCTGAGAGTTCTGGAACACAAACTGTCGGGTTTTGCCGGACTTAATCCTACCATCGAGACTTTTCTGGTGCGTTTTATCTGGGTGGCAGCGGCGGGATATATAAGTTGTGCGGCCATTAGATTAGCCAGATTCAACGTGGAAAACGAGGAGGACGAATCTGCCCACATGAGCTTTATAGGCCTGCCGACACCTGCGGCCGCAGGGGTATTAGTCAGCCTGGTGATACTCCATCAGGATACACTGCCGAGCATGAAGAGTATGAACATGATTATTTACGCCCTGCCGTTTGCAGCACTTGGCACGTCAGCGCTGATGGTCAGCAGGATTCGATATCCGCATATTCTCAATCAGTACCTTAGGGGCAAAAAGCCCTTTTCGCACCTTATAAGGGTGCTGCTGCTGCTTGCATTTATCTCCTGGACTAGTATACAGGCGGCTTTAGCTCTGATTTTCTGCGGCTTCGCGGCAAGCAGTTTCGCGAAATGGTTTTATTACAAAGTAATCCGCAATAAGTACAACATCATCTCAGAAGCACAAACAACTTTGACGACAGTTAACGAAGATCAAATTGCCGATGGGGAAAACATCGGGTACAAAGCTGAAGAGTAAAAGCAA
>CAZIAN010000091.1:2516-12815 GCA_964537355.1 uncultured Pirellulales bacterium
AGATCAAATTGCCGATGGGGAAAACATCGGGTACAAAGCTGAAGAGTAAAAGCAAGGACCACAAGGACACAGGAACCAAAGAGTACAGGTAACTCGTGCATTTGTAACCGGGGCGCTTAGACGCACGTATTACACTATGTTTTGTGCCGGCTGTATATCATGCTGTCTGGCGCCGGATTGATTTATCTGATAATACTTCTCAACAATATCTATAAGCCGGGCCAGAACTTCTCGGCCTTCAGGGCTTGCCTCCAAACCAACAATCTGCAATCCAAGAGAGGCGCCGTTCCCGTCTGAAGTCGGCAGGATAGTTCTAATCTGAGCGCTGATCATCACCGGCATTTCGTATGGCATAGGTGTAAATCGCATCCCTACAAACTGGCCTTTCCTCAAGTCCAGATCTCCAGCACAAAAACTCCTCGATACCTTACTGTTAGAATCGCGTCTGGGGTCTGTAGAAGAATCATGCTCAGTTTGATATGGTACTATGACCTGCGCACCGCCGGCGGATATGTCGATAAGTCTGCCCTGACAATAATTATGTGTCTGGTCATCCGGTGCATCCTGTATCTGCTCTTGGGCCTGGCGCCTGTTGCCGCGATGCCACAGCACGACTTTTACCTTCAGCGATTGCGGCACCTCAACACGGAAATAGCTTCTCCTCTGTACCACTTCTATCCGATCCGGTACTGCAAGTACTATTGTTCCGCCCCATCCCTGGTCCGCCTCCGGGCCGGATGACGCTTCAAGAGCAACCACCGTCGTATCGAAAACAAACTTGCCATATTCATATTTGAAGGATATGCCAACAGGTTGTTCAGGCTGAATATTTAACGGGTGCAACTTCTTCTTAGGAGCGGCACTCTCTATACCTATTCTGTCACCCACAAGCTCGGTCAACAGCACTTTTGCTACGTGCCATTTGCCCTTGGACAAATAAGACATAATAGCAACTATTTGTTTGTTAATCGCAGTTCGGAGAATTTTTTCAGGCTCATTACCGAGCAGCACCATTACCTTATTATTCATACCAACCTTTCCTGCTTAACGCATATACAAAGGTTTTTCAGTGTCTAAAAGGGCGTTTTCGGCATCCATTCCCCCTAAAAGACCTCCCTTAGAAAATATATATATAAATCGGCTATAAACAACATAACTTTTACATTAAACTTGCGATAATTGGCACTTTACACTAAAAAATCCGACGCTAATTTAGCCTGGGTCAACACCTGAAATGCTCAGGACGCAGGTCCTATAACCACAACTTCTTCGTTCAAAGCAGTGAATCTACAAGGATTAGCCATATTGGAAAGCTTCCATTTTGTTTCATATTCTTAATGTATCACGCTGTAATTTCTAACAGGTTAAGCTTGCAAAAAGCGGTATTGTGTTTCGAATTTCCCCGAAAACCGTTGAAATTTCGATGTAGTTTTGGTATTATGGAGTTCTAATTGAACAGGAGTGCTTCAGGAGAAGCACCCATGAGTACAGAAGTGTTATTTATGATGGGAAATGTCAGGTGAAGATACCTAAGAGCAAAGCACAACTCAAGCGTCCTGTTAACAAACGTCATGCGCTCTTGCGAATCGAGAAAAAGAACGCCTGGATCAGGAGTCTCAATCGTGAGCTCGCAGAGACCTTCAGCGCGCTGGTCACGCGGAGTGATCCCGTAACTGTTGTGAGGACCGCAGGGGTCATAGTCTGGGGGACCTACGCAGGAGATCCTGAGCAGATCGGCACGATAATACTCGATCGCAAACCAGACGGCTGCTTTAAGCTCATATCACTGGACAAAACGCCGAATATCCTGCTGAAACAGGTGGCACACTTCATCGGACGCAACGGCAGCGTAACCTT
The DNA here is from genome assembly GCA_964537355.1 of uncultured Pirellulales bacterium. GTDB lineage: Bacteria > Planctomycetota > Phycisphaerae > Sedimentisphaerales > Anaerobacaceae > NIOZ-UU13. The sequence continues at coordinate 4,374 of CAZIAN010000091.1, forward strand.
CGAAGAAGGGCAACACGGACTCATCTTACGTGGTAAACTCCGGAGTCCGGGCGAATCCATCGAGACGGAAGCGACGGCTCAGGAGCCGGTACCCGAGGTCGCGCCAGCCAGGGAGAAGGCCTCGGCAGAAACGGTGAAGATACCTGAGAGCAAAGCCGAGCTCAAGCGTCCGATTGACAAGCATCATGCGCTCTTGCGGATCGAGGAAAAGAACGCCTGGGTCAGGGGTCTCAATCGTAAGCTCGCGGAGACCTTCTGCGCACTGGTCACGCAGGGTGAGCCGGTCACCGTCGTAAGGACCTCTGGGGTCATCGTCTGGGGAACCTACGCAGGAGATCCTGAGCAGACCGGTACGATCATACTCGATCACAAACCAGACGGCCACTTCAAGCTCGTACCGCTGGGCATCACCCCGAATAGCCTGCTGACACAGGTGGCAAACTTCGTCGGACGCGACGGCAGCGTGACCTCCAAAGAAGGACAACACAGACTCATCTTCCGTGGTAAACTACGGAGCCCAGGCGCACCAACCGAGACGGAAAACGAGGCCGCATCAGACGCCGAAGAATCCACAGGTGTTTTCGAAAAGATCACCGGGGCTGATGCCATCGCCGCCATTCGGCAGAAAGTCACCTTCGAGATCATCGACCGTGACGTAAAGTTCCGCATCAGAGGCCAGAAGGCGGACTGTGAGAAGATCGCGAAGCACGTTATCAAGAGCAGACCGACGGTAGCTTCACAGCAAGGCGGAAAATTCATGATCGAAGGCAATATCAATAAATCCTTTCTCAGGAATGGAGCCAACCAGCAGGGTCCCGATGCCAATGGCGTGTATACCAGGGAGAACATCTCGGAGCATTCCTTCACTGCATTCGGTGAGAACCTAACAGCTGTTCAGGCAGCCTGCCGCAAAGGTTGCAAGGAAGAGACAATGATCACGATAGTCGTCGACGACCGCTCGGCCGGGCACTGCGTTATAAGCTCAGGTAGAAGACGCCTGTTTTGATTTCCAATAAAAAGAGAGATAGCTTCTAAAGACAACAATGGCGAATAATAATACTCCTTTCAATGCACCATATTAAGAATTTCTTTTCTCAATTCATCGTCTGGATTTGCAAAAATCAACGTGAGAAAAGATACACTTGGGCGGACAGATACTATATTCTTAATGTATCTCGCTGTAATTTCTAACGGGGTATGCTTGCAAAAAAAGCTGCGGGCAATTAGTATTACCGAGTATATGGACAAAACTTACAATATAAGAAAGATGGGGGGCGATAAAATTGCTCTTTTGGGCCTTTTTGTTGTATCCTTGTTCATCGCCCGCATGATAGTCGTTTCAAAGTCCGCCATTTTGCTTTCGGAACCGATAACACTAGCCGACTCCGGTTTATCAGTATCAATGCCCCAGGGCAACGGCTGGAAAAGTGAAAAGAAATGGAGGTTTTACGAAAATGGATTTTCTTTAAGAAGCATATTCGCTCTCGGCTCCAGGAATCCCAGCGCCGAGGCCCACTGTCGGTATGTCAAAGCCACCGAGACAACCGACCTGCAAGGCCTTTTTGAGCGCAAGGCATTTGATGTTAAAGGTAAGATTGTAAAAGTAGGCCAGATATACAATGATACTCTCACTTTTGACTGGGCACTTATAGAAAATCCGAAAATCTCGCTAATTTTCATTTTCGGCACCGCAAAGCTGTCTCACAATCGTCGGTTCGATATCGAAGTGAAGCAAATTATGAACGATCCCGAGATGGCCGAGCGGACCTTCAAGCAAATCGTGAAAAATCTGAATTTCGTAGAAAATCAGTTACTCGTAAGCGGCGCTCAAGATATCGCACAAGTCAAAAGCAAAAGAATCAACGGTTTTTTCGACAATCGAAAGCAAATCTACAAAAGATTTGTACAACAAGAGGATGAATTTATCCTCGAAAGCACCGCAGCGGATGACATTATAACAAAATTTCCCGAACGGACCGAATATATCCTGCGAACAAATAAAATGCTGTAATAAAAACCATCCCGATTATGACAAGGAGCCGGTATGAAAGGTGAAAACGTACAAACAACAGTAACGATCCGAGCAACTCAAAAATCATCACTTATTCTTTACTTCTTAATCTTTTTGATGTCCACAGGTAGTGCGATTAGCTATGCCAAGCAGGATGGGACGGACAAATGGGGTGACCTTAAACTGTGGTATCGACAACCCGCAAAGAAATGGGCGGAAGCTCTGCCGGTTGGAAACGGACGTCTTGGAGCTATGGTTTTCGGGGCAGCAGAACACGAACAACTACAGTTCAATGACGACACATTGTGGACCGGTGAGCCGCACGAATATCAGCATGAAGGAGCCGTTGAGTATCTGCCGATTGTTCGCAAGCTGCTTTTCGAAGGCAAACAGCGCGAGGCCGAACAATTGGCGATGGAGCAAATGATGAGCGTACCGCTGCGTCAGGAAAAATATCAGCCGTTCGGCGATTTGCGTTTGTACTTCCCAGGCCACGATGAGCCGGCCGATTATCGCCGGGAGCTGGACATCGATTCCGGTATTGCGAAAGTCAGCTATTGCATAGGCCAGACAACTTTCAGACGCGAAGTATTTTCAAGTTTTCCGGACCAGGTGATTGTTGTTCACCTTAGCTGCGATAAACCCGGGCAATTGACGTTCACCGCCAAATTAGACAGCCCTCATGAGGACACCAGAACCCTAATATTTGACAAAAACAAATTAGCATTGCGAGGACAGCTTCATGAGTACATAGAAAATAGAACAAATATAAAAAGACCCAGCGTGTTGAAGTTCGAAGCACAGTTGTCCGCTACGACCAGGGGAGGCAAGCTTACTGTTGATTCCGAAAAGATAGACGTTAAGGGGGCTGACGAGGCAACGCTTATACTCGCGGCTGCTACCAGTTTCAAAAACTTCAGAGATGTCAGCGCCGATCCGGAACAGCGCTGCCGCAAGGTTTTCGAAGCGGTTGCCAATAAAAATTATAAGAATCTGCATAAGGCACACATCGCTGATCATCGCCACCTGTTCCGCAGGGTCGAATTAGAACTTGGTACTACCAAGGCGAGCAAACAGCCCACCAACCAGCGCATTGAAAACTTCGCTAATCAGGATGACCGGCAATTAGTTGAGCTTTATTTTCAGTTCGGTCGGTACCTGCTTATTGCAAGCTCCAGACCGGGCAGTCAGCCGGCAAACCTTCAGGGCATCTGGAACGACCAGATTAATCCGCCCTGGGACAGCAAGTGGACGACCAATATCAATACGGAAATGAATTACTGGCCGGCAGAGGTAACCAACCTGTCCGAGTGTCACCAGCCCCTGTTCGATATGCTCAGGGACTTGGCTCAGACGGGACGTAAAACAGCTCAGGCGCACTATGGATGCCGGGGATGGGTACTTCACCATAATACCGACCTGTGGAGGGGCACGGCACCAATAAATCACTCTAATCACGGAATATGGGTCACCGGCGGGGCATGGCTTTGTCAGGACCTGTGGGAGCATTACCTGTTCGGCGGGGATAAAAAATTTCTCGAAGAGCAGGCATATCCAATAATGAAAGAGGCGGCGATATTTTTCGTCGATTTTCTCATCGAAGACCCGAAGGCCGGCTGGCTGATAAGCACACCTTCCAACTCGCCGGAAAACGGCGGGCTCGTTGCCGGGCCGACGATGGACCACCAAATCATCCGCGACTTGTTCACCAACTGCATCGAAGCCTCCAAAACCCTTGGCCTGGACAGAGACTTCCGGCAAAAGCTGACAGAACTGCGAAGTAAAATCGCACCGAATCAAATCGGACAGTACGGACAGCTCCAGGAATGGCTCGAAGACAAGGACGACCCGAAAAATCAGCACCGTCATGTCTCACACCTGTTCGGTCTGCATCCGGGTAAAGAAATTACCCGCCGCGGCACACCTGAACTTTTCGAAGCGGCACGCAAGTCCCTGCAGTTTCGCGGCGACGGCGGAACAGGTTGGTCGATGGGCTGGAAAGTCAACTTCTGGGCCCGGTTCGAAGACGGTGACCACGCTTATAAGATGCTCAGCTCTTTATTGACACCGCAGCGGATGTATCCGAATATGTTCGACGCCCATCCGCCGTTCCAGATCGACGGCAATTTCGGCGGTACAGCAGGTATTGCAGAGATGCTGCTGCAAAGCCATACCGGCGAGCTTCACCTTCTGCCCGCGCTGCCTTCGGCGTGGCCGAGCGGATATATCAAAGGGCTGCGCGCACGCGGCGGATTCGAGCTGGATATTGAGTGGAAAAACGGCAGGCTCGATAAGGCCACTATACTTTCAAAACTTGGCGGTAAGTGCAGGATTCGTTCGGCCACTGAACTTGGATTGAAGTCCGGATTTTTCGGCGCTCCGAAAGTAACGACCGTCGAGGAGGGGATTATTGAGTTCGATACAAAGGCTGGTCAAAAGTATGTCGTCTCGGCCAAGGAGAAAATAGCTGCTAATGACCTTGATGAGTGGAAGAATCTAAAGCTGTGGTATCGCCAGCCGGCACAAAAGTGGACCGAAGCACTGCCGGTCGGGAATGGACGGCTCGGAGCAATGGTCTTCGGGACAGTTGAGACTGAGCAATTGCAGCTTAATGAAGATACGCTGTGGGCAGGCAATCCGATTGAAAGAGACCGCGTTGGTGCATACAAACATTTAGACGAGGCGAGGAAGTTAATCTTCGAAGGAAAATACACGGAGGGCCAGCAGATTATGCAGCGGGAGTTTATGGGCCCGCGGATTATTCGCAGCTATCAGACACTCGGAGATTTGAAACTTCATTTTAGGAGCGTCGGACCCATAACCGACTACCACCGCCAGCTTGACCTCGACACCGCGATTGCATCCGTCAGCTATCGCATAGACGGCGCCGCATTTACACGTGAGGTATTTTCCAGCCCGGTGGACCAGTGCATTGCAGTTCGCCTGTCATGCAATAAGCCCGGAAAGATTACATTTGATGCGAACTTATCCCGGCCTGAGAATTTTACTATCGAAACAATAACTCCTGACCGCATCGTAATGAAAGGCCGGGCCGAACAGGATGGCGAACATAAGGGCGTCAATTACGAAACCCATCTGCGGATTATTCCCGACGGCGGAAAATTAACTGTAAACGATGACGGCCTGCGGCTGGAAAATGCCGATGCGGCAACACTGCTGATAGTCGCTGCGACCAACTACCGTGGTGATGATCCGACAACGCAATGCGAAAAGCAAATTGCTTCGGCAACAAAGAAAAAATATTCCAGGCTGCGACAGGCACATATAAAAGAGCACAGGCGGTTGTTTCGAAGGGTGAGCCTGAATCTTGGTGACTCAGGTACAATGAACCAACCTACGGACGAGCGACTGAATGCGATGAAGGACGGCTCTGATGACCTGCAATTACAAGCTCTTTATTTTCAGTTCGGACGCTACCTGTTAATCAGCAGCTCACGACCGGGCTGTATGCCGGCAAATCTTCAGGGAATCTGGAACAACCATATAAAGGCACCCTGGAACAGTGATTACCATATCAATATCAACGTGCAGATGAACTATTGGCCGGCGGAGGTCACCAACCTGGCCGAATGTCACGAGCCTTTCTTCGATCTCATAAACAATCTTCGACCGCGAGGTCGAAAAACCGCCAAAAACGTTTACGGCTGTCGCGGATTCGTCGCACATCATACTACCGATCCACAGTGGTGGACCAGCCCAATCGGAAACGTCGGATACGGAATGTGGCCAACCGGCGCAGCCTGGTGCTGCCGGCACCTGTGGGAGCATTATATGTTCGGCGGGAATCGTGAATTTCTTTCTAAACAGGCATATCCCGTTATGAAAGAAGCGGCTGAGTTCTTCCTCGATTATCTCGTCGAAGATCCGAAAACAGGAAAGCTGGTTTCAGGCCCATCCATATCACCTGAAAATCGTTTTCGAACACCGGATGGCAAAACCTCGAATCTTACAATGGGCCCGGCTATGGATCAGCAGATAATCTATGACCTGTTCACAAACTGCATCGAGGCGGCCGAGGTGCTCGGAATTGACGATGAGTTCACAAAGCAGGTAAAGGATTTTCGCAGGAATTTAGCCGGGCCGCAGATAGGTTCCGACGGCCGGCTCCTGGAATGGAACGAAGAGCTGGAGGAAGTGGAGCCGGGTCATCGACACGTATCACATTTATTTGCCCTTCACCCGGGCAGGCAGATTAGCCCGACCAGCACACCGAAACTGGCGGAAGCGGCGCGGAAGTCACTGGAGTACAGGCTCTCGCACGGCGGTGGTCATACAGGATGGAGCAGAGCGTGGATTATCAACTTCTGGGCGCGTCTGCGGGACGGTGATACAGCCGGTGAAAACGTACTGGCATTGCTGCGAAAGTCAACACTTCCCAACCTGTTCGATACTCATCCGCCGTTTCAAATAGACGGCAATTTCGGCGGCACAGCGGGTATCGCAGAGATGCTGCTGCAAAGCCACGCAGGCGAAATTCATCTGCTTCCTGCCTTACCGAAGGCCTGGTCTAACGGCTCTTTCAGAGGATTGCGGACGCGCGGCGGGTTCGAAGTTGATGTAACCTGGAGTAATGGCCAACTGATCAATTCCACAATCCATTCTACTCTTGGCAAAACATGCACAGTCAGGACCAGTGTGCCGGTTGAAATACAATACAAAGGAAAGCCTATTAAAACCGCCGTCCCCGAGCAAAACGTTGTCCGGTTCGAAACAAAAGCCGGCCAAACATATACTATTTCGCCCAAAAAAGCAGGTGTTTAAATGGAGTTAAATCTTCCTCTGGCAGCAGTATGGTATATGGTCTTCATCGTCTCGCTGACCTTTCACGAAGCGGCACACGCCTTCGCCGCCCTCAAGTTCGGAGATCCAACCGCCTACTATGAAGGCCAGGTTACTTTAGACCCCATACCGCATATCAGAAGGTCGCCATTCGGTATGGTTATCGTCCCTATCATTTCTTTTATCTTAGGCGGCTGGATGATCGGATGGGCCAGCGCACCATACGACCCCTATTGGGCGGACAGCAACCGTCGAAAGGCAGCGCTAATGGCTATGGCGGGACCGGCCGCCAACCTCGTGCTTATTCTGCTGGCAGCTCTGGCAATACGCACAGGAATGCTGCTGGGCTACTTCCATGCCCCCGAACAGATTACTTTCAGCCGAATCACCGCAGCGTCGCCGGGTCCTGCGAATTCCATTTCTATCCTCATAAGCATCCTGTTCTCACTCAATCTTGTCCTGATGATATTCAATCTTATTCCTCTGCCTCCGCTTGACGGCAGCTGCATCCTGACATTCTTCCTCAGTGACCAGGCCGCCCGCCGCTACAATGCTATAATACAGGAACCCTCTTATAGATTAATCGGGCTTATCGTCGCCTGGAATATGCTCGATTTTATCTTGAGACCGGCACACACAATCGCCCTGAACATACTATACCCCGGCGCCGGCTACCACTAACGACCATCCTGCTTCCGTCGTTTTATTCCAGCAAAAATACAAAAGTATTGATGAACTTCTCAAACCGGAATATACTACTGCGCGGATTTGATAGTTCGTTTTTCAAATTTTCAGGAGTTAAATTATGCAAACACGACAATTAGGCTATACTGATTTGAAGCTTACCACCGTAGGGCTTGGCACATGGGCTATTGGCGGGCCCTGGCAGTGGGGCTGGGGACCTCAGGACGACGATGAGGCGATCGCTGCAATTTTGGCTTCGCTCGATGCAGGTATCAACTGGATAGATACCGCCCCTATTTACGGGCTGGGCCATTCCGAGGAGCTTGTCGGCGAGGCACTTAAGCGAACAAGTCAAAAACCAATCATAGCAACAAAATGCAGCCTGCTTTGGAACGATAAAAAAGAAAAAGTAAGCTGCCTGAAAGCTGAAAGTATCCGCCAGGAATGTCACGACAGCTTGGAAAGGCTCGGGATTGAGACAATAGACCTTTATCAGATTCACTGGCCCGAGCCGGAAGAAGACCTCGAGCAGGCGTGGGAGGAAATGGCCAGGCTGGCCGAAGAAGGAAAAATTCGATACCTCGCTGTATCAAATTTCAGCGTCGAACAAATCAAACGCATCCAGAAGATTCATCCGGTCGCGAGCTTGCAGCCTCCTTACAGCATGCTCCACCGGGAGGTTGAAGATGAGCTTCTGGCTTACTGCGCTCAAAACGATATCGGCGTTGTCGCATACAGCCCTATGCAGAGAGGTCTGCTTACAGGTAAATTCAGCCCGGAAAGGCTTGCGAGTCTGCCTCTGGATGACCATCGAAGAAAAAGCCCCGATTTTCACGAGCCGCAGTTTACCGCAACATTAGAACTTGTCGAACAGCTCAAGCCTATCGCCGAACGCAACAACAATACATTGGCCCAATTATCAATTAGCTGGGTTCTTCGCCGGCCTG
>CAZIAN010000092.1:0-12766 GCA_964537355.1 uncultured Pirellulales bacterium
CTTGGCCCAATACAATTAGTCAAATTTCGGGGCTAACAACCTTCACTTTCGTTATGGCTGATAAACATATAGGGTTCCTTCCCTGAGGCAGCGTACACTGGGGATCCAGAAGTTGGCGGCATGATTGCGGTTGAGTGAAGCGGCCTCTTTTTTATTTACGTGTTACCGCAGCGTATATGGCTCCGCTTACTACACCAAGTACTGCCGGAATCACAGTATTGATCGAAAAGTTGAACAGCTTCAATATACCAACCATTCCGAGAGCAATAATCAAAGATGTGAGGATAGAACCTGTGATTAACTTTATGAAGTTTGATCTGATGTGAAGTTTTTCAATGAGTTTATCGACTATCGTCTTCGGACCTTGCTACGTTGGACCTGGCTTCAGTGTTTCTTTAGGCTAATTAACATTTACAAACATGCTATTAAAAGCAAATGAGTGTATTACTTAATTTGTATAATGGCAATTTCGTATATGTTAACGGACGGCACAACAAATTTGACTCGTTCTCCTTCCTCCTTATAAAGTATATCTATATCACGCTTGCGTTCCGGACTTCTTAACAATAGAGCCTTGACATTACATCCAGCAGGCAAACGCATATTGACCAAGACGTTTGTTATGGGCTCATTATTCCGATAGTTGATCAAATGCACCAAGCGTCTACCAGGCTGTTCGGTCAGTTCGGTACAAAGGCCGGAATCAGCATGAATGGTTAACGTCGGCTCGTTATTACATGCTTTTTGGATTGCTTCCAGCAAATCGCCATCACTCGAAATCCGAATTACCTGTGTATTCGGTAAGTTAACGAAGGCCGGACCTGCCCGTGTAAGCATCCACTCGTTATGAGTGGCGACGGGTCCGATGATACAGATACGACCGCCAGATTGCACATACTTTTCAATCTGCTTTATATGTTGGTCGGAAAGGGCAACACAACCAGAAAGAACAAGAACTTTGTAGCGTTCCAAATTGTCAAGGTGTTGATCATAGACTATTTGAAAACAGACGTGATTGTCGATGAGAGTCTTTTCGACTTCATAAGTGAGCTTAGCATATTTCGGATCAGCAAATACTTGTGAGGAGAAGCTGCGTAGAACTGCTATGTCGGCAACAACTTTAGCCTCTCGAAATAGGTCGCGATGCATATGAAAGAACTGAATAAATGGTTCAAGTTTGGGAGAAACAACCTTTTCTGAGCCAGGTTTGGCAACGATCTTGGCATATTCAAACCAGCAAACACATCCAAGACAATCAAGATTGAATGCCATAGACTCAGCCATTTGCAACGGAGTAGTGGTATAGGTAAAGGCCATATTGTTCATTCGTCTTGCGACTTTGTATGTGCGAATGCGAGTGTAGAGTTGTCCGTTGTGGTAACCAGGTTCTCTACCCTCGTCCCAGAACGCCTCGCCACCCTGGAGTAGACGCCCGTGATCTACTGGTGCTCTTATATAATTCCCTGGGCCACCCGGATTGCACTCAATAAGAATGTCATTACGAAGTGTACGGGCATAGCGGCTCATTTCTTGATAAGAATCTGTAAGTGACTGGCATGTGAATTCGAGCCAGGCCCTGCACAGGAGATTGTCCGGCGGTCCGGTCATAGGTGGCTGGACAGTATCCAAGTCTTCGATGCCTATTCTCTTAAGCTGATCGCGTGTGAATGTATTGCGCAGATATTGACGAAACCTTTGAACAGAGTTATGGTCCCGGCCAGGCCCCACGGCATAGTTGTCAAAGTGAAGAAGGTCTGCCTTGATTTCATTAACAGCGAAAGAAACAATCTTTCTATAAAAAGCCTGAGCATCGGGATGGTTTCGATTCCAGCGGTAGCGGTATGTTGCACTACCATATGTTCTTGGCTTGCCATTCGCATCAAGTAGAACCCAGTCCTTAGCCCGGGGGATTTCTTTGAATAACGGTTCCCAAAGAAATGCACCGCTATAGTTATAAACACCCACATGTAAACCTGCATCGTGGCAGAGTTTGGCGAATTTGACTGCATCGGCCATACTCTGTCGCTCTGCTGAGAGGCCTGCGCCCTTATAGCAGTGCATCATTATAAAATTTACACCAAGGCCCTTCAGACGAGCGATCATCTCAGGACTATGCTCGCGAAGATAAGCATCCCGCTGTTCAGCGGTGGGTGTGTAGCCGTCGGAGCCGTCACGGCGAACTCGGAATATTAGTGGTTCCCAACTGCCGGCCATTACAATCCCGTCACGTTGCAACCAGCTTGGACGTTCATTTATTGGTAGGGTAAGTACTTCAGCTTGTATAAGGCTGCAAAGACATAGAATCAGAAAGACAGCTCGCTTGAAAGGAATTGAAGACTCAATCTGAGTGAATCTTGCCTTTAGTTTTTTCTGGGAATTTTTCATAACCGAAACCTCCCATCTGTAACGTTCGAATACATTACCAAGCACATTAGCTTTATTAAGATAACAAATCTAAATGAAATTACTACAGTACTGAATAATTCTTTTCGGATTTCAAAAAGTGTATCAGTTAAAAAGCTGTTAGAGAACCATTCGACAAATAGGGCTTGAGCCTGATAACATTTTCTATTTTGTTGTACATAGCTTGTTGCCTATGGTAATAAAACGTATCGTTTGTTCGACGTAAAGGGAGATTTTGCGGCTCTAACAATTTTTTCAGCAATTTTTAGCTTTCTAATGATTATTTCATGTCGGATCGAAGGCATGATAAAGAATAAAAAGATTGATAAAGATAAAATAACAAAGTATTTGATTGGAAGGATTTTGTTTATTAAAGTATTCTGATTATTTGTCGGGTCATTATTGAGAATTAGACACGGACCATCGCATTGGTTAAGATGTGATACACATAACAAGACAATCAAAAATAAAATTGCTCATCAGTGTCCCGCTGTTGATGGCTATTAGCTGCTCACGTCAGGTCAAAAAGCCGCCAATGCCGACGGAGATTCCGTCCTCTTTTACCACAACGGGTGTCGAGCCTTTGCCTGACAGTTGGTGGCTATCATTTCAAGACGACGAACTTAATGTTCTCATCGAACAGGCTCTTAAAGACAACTTCGATTTGGCAGTAGCATGGGACCGTCTGGCCCAGGCTGAGGCCGTGGCAAAAAAGAGTGATACGAGCCTTTTACCCCAGGCAGACCTGGAATCCGGCTTTAGGCGCAGTCGTCAGGAAACTCAAAGCTCCTCTGTTTACAGCACTCTCTATTCGCTTGGTATTGCGGCCGGCTACGAAGTTGATCTATGGTCTAAGATCAGGTCTTTACAGCAGGCATCCTGGCTGGATGTCCAGGCACAGCATGAAGCAGTGAACACGGCAGCCATTACTTTGACCGCTTCGATTGCGAGTACATGGTATCAATTGGCCGAGGCAAAGGCCTTGATCCGAATCGCCACAGAACAAATAGAGACCAACCGGAAGGTTCTTAATATCGTAAACGTCCAGTTTAGAAAAGGTACAGCCTCGGCTGCCGATGTGCTTCGACAACGTCAACTTGTGGCCTCGACCGAAGCCCAGTTGATTTTAGCGGAAGAAAAAGTGGAATTGCTTCAGTATCAGCTCTCGGTCCTGATGGGATACCAGCCTGAATTGGTATGGCAGCAGACAGCCATCGAGCTTCCAGAATTGCCTCCAATGCCCAATCTCGGTATCCCGGCCGAGGTTCTTTGGCGCCGGCCCGATATACGCCAGGATTACCGAAAGGTACAAGCTGCAGATCAACGTCTTGCCGCGGCTATAGCAGACCAGTACCCACGCATCAGCTTAGCAGTAAATGTGGAGACGTCGGCAGCGTCAGTGCATGATTTGTTCGATGACTGGTTGGCAAACCTGGTCGCAAATGCGATACAACCGGTCTTCGACGGTGACCTGCGCAAAGTAGAGGTAGAACGCCAGAATGCCATCGTTTTGGAACGAATTCACACCTGGGGCCAAACGATTCTGGACGCGCTGGGGGAAATCGAAACCGCTCTGACACGTGAGAAACAACAAACGCTGTTTCTTGAGAGCCTGAGACTACAACTTGGATTGGCACGTGAAACCAATAATCGCAACCGAGAACGCTACATCAAGGGACAAACCGACTATATCAGAGTGCTTGAATCACTGCAGTCCCTTCAGGCGCTGGAGCGAAGCATCATAACAGCCCAACGTACACTTATTGGATATCGGATAGATTTATACCGGTCGATTGCCGGCTCATTCGATCTACCACAACCCACCCCAGCGGAGGTGAATGACTTAACTGGAGCAGTGACAAATTCGGGAAATATTCTCCAGAACAAATAGGTATCTTTATGACAGAAATTACAAGTGTTAAACAGAACCGACAGGGGAAGGCTCACAGCATACTGAGAATGCTTGTTTTAGGAAGCATTAAGATTCTTGTGTCTGTACTTATCATAGCTGGAGCGATAGCAATCTATCGTTACCAGATTCGTACCAGCCCTCGCCTGGGACGAAAAAAGCCCCCGCCTCAGCCTAAACTTGTGCAGGTAATCCCGGTTCAGCAAGATGACTGCATGACCAAGGTGATTGCAGATGGAATTGTCATGCCGGCCCAGAAAGTTGTACTACGTCCTCAGGTAATGGGGCAAATCGTGAATGTTTCTTCCGATGTTATTCCGGGCGGTATTGTCCGGGCCGGACAAAAACTCATCGAGATCGACCATAGAGATTATGAAATCCTTGTCAGACAACGTAAGAGCGATGTAGCTAAAGCCCTTAGGGATTTGAAAGTTGAAGAGGGAAACCAGGCTGTCGCAAAGCAGGAGTATGAGCTGCTGGGGGAAATTATAAGCGAAGAAGACCGCGAACTGGTATTGCGTGAACCCCAATTGGCTTCGATGAAAGCAGCCCAGGAATCCGCCAAGGCCGCCCTGGAGAAAGCGCAGCTTGATTTGGCCCGTTGTGACATTTTCACTCCTTTCAACGCAATTATTCAGGAAAAGCAAGTTGATTTCGGAGCTACAGTCACGGCCAACTCGAATCTTGTAAGCTTGATTGGAACCGATGAGGCCTGGATTGAGGTAAAGGTCTGGATCGACCAGCTCAAATGGCTCACCATCCCACAAACAAACGGCGATGCCGGTTCGAAGGTAACTATCTTCAACACCCTCGCTTGGGGAGCTGACCGTTTTCGGTCCGGACGTGTATTATGCCTCAATGGAGAATTAGAGGCCCAGGGCCGGATGGCACGACTTTTGGTAGTCGTTGATGATCCGTTTTGTCTGAAGCCGCAGAATCGAGATTTGCCGCAACTCTTGATGGGCTCGTATGTATCTGCAGAGATTGAGGGTCGAACGTTAAAGTCTGTTTATCCAATCAAACGGTCCCATCTTCGAGATGATGATACCGTGTGGCTTCAGAATGATGCCGACCAACTCGAGATTCGGCACGTGAAGATTGTTTTTCGGGATTCAGACCAGGTGTATATTAACGAAGGATTAACCGAGAGTGAAAAACTGGTCGTGACCGATATAGCCGCACCTGTGGAGGGTATGCCTTTGAGAATCGCAGGCGCCGAAGATGAAAACGAAGTCCCCGGTGAATCTCAAAAAGAAAAACGCCCAATGGCCGGACAAGACAAGCAACAAAAGCCTGCCGAGGGAGGACAGCGATGACACATCAAGACCTACACGCTGAGTCTTCGCAAAGGACCGGTTCCATCGCCTGGATGACCCGGAACCGCATTACACCCAATCTGCTTATGCTCGTTCTTATGGTTGGTGGATTTCTGATGGCACTTCGCATAAAACAGGAAGTGTTTCCTGAGTTTGATCTGAATATGGTGACTGCCCAGGTGGTTTATCCCGGTTCAAGTCCGGAGGAAATCGAGCAGGGTATCATCCTGTCCATAGAAGAGAGCATTCGTGGCTTGGATGGGATCAAGGAAATCACGGCAATAGCGGCCGAAGGCATGGGTATGGTCAGGGCGGAAATGGAAGAGGGAGCAGATACTCAGCGGGTCTATCAGGATATTAAGCAGCAAATCGACCGAATCATAACCTTTCCTGAAGATGCTGAGAAGCCGGAAGTAAGTCTGCTTATAATGCGCCGTGAAGTGCTCCAAATCCAGATATACGGAGATGTAAGCGAATGGGTCATACGAGAGTTGGCCGAGCAGGTTAGGGACCGTTTGCTCCAGGACCCACTGATCACACAGGTGGATCTGCTTGGGGCACGCCGATATGAAGTGGCCATTGAAATCGACCAGCATGTTCTGCGTACGTATGGCTTGACGCTCGACGAGGTTGCCAGTCGCATCCGGCAGACTTCGATAGAGATACCCGGCGGCAGCCTTGAAACTCAGGGCGGCGACATACTCTTACGCGTCAATGAACGTCGTGACTGGGCAAGCGAATTTGCGACTATTCCGTTGATTACGACTGCTGAGGGGGCGGTACTTTTTCTGGGAAATGTAGCACAAATCAAAGACACTTTTGAAGAAAAGGACAGCTATGCAACATATAACGGAAAGCAGGCTATCGGCCTTGGGGTCTATCGGGTGGGTGAGCAGACTCCCATGGGTGTTTCCGATGCTGTGCGTTCGGCCATGTCCGAGATCGGTAGAGATCTACCACCGGGCATCAACTGGGTTATTAACCGTGACAGATCGGATATATACCGCCAGCGTCTGGAACTGCTATTAAAGAACGCCTTTCTTGGATTGACACTCGTTGTCGTGTTGCTGGGTTTGTTCATGGAGTTTCGACTGGCCTTCTGGGTTACAATGGGTATTCCGATTTCATTCCTGGGATGTTTTTTGTTTTTACCGATATTCGATGTCACGATCAACATGATATCGATGTTTGCATTTATTGTCACGTTGGGGATCGTCGTCGATGACGCCATTGTGGTTGGTGAAAACATCTTTGAATATCGCCAGCGGGGCATGAGTTCTATGCAAGCTGCGATTTCCGGAGCACACGATGTTTTATTGCCGGTGACCTTTAGCATTCTGACAAATATTGTGGCCTTTCTGCCGCTCTGTTTTATGCCGGGGGTAATGGGTAAAATCTGGCGAGTAATACCATTTGTAGTCATTACAGTATTTTCTATTTCCTGGATTGAAGCACTGCTTATTCTTCCTTGTCATCTGGCTCATGGTAAACAACGACCGGCTCGGGCCAGTCTTTTGGGGATGTTACAAAATCTCTTCAGTAATGTTTTGAGTTGGTTCATATATAAGGTGTATATGCCTTTTCTGGATATATGTATCCGCTTTCGAATAGTTACAGTGGCTGTTAGCCTGGCTGTACTTATTTTTATTTTGGGTTATGTAGCCAGTGGTCGCATCGGTATCATTCTGATGCCTCGAGTTGAGTCTGATGTATCTTTTGTAACAGCTACTTTGCCCTTTGGCTCACCTCTATCGAAGGCCAAGGAGGTTTGTAATAAGTTGGTTTCTACAGCCCAGCAGACGGCCAAAGCCAACGGTGGTAAGGAACTGGTCGAAGGCATCTTCGCATTGATTGATGAGAATGTAGTAGAGGTCAGCGTTTATTTGACCGATCCTGATATCCGTCCAATCAGTACGACGGAGATGACACAGTTGTGGCGAGAGCGATTAGGCCCGATCCCAGGTCTTGAAAGTCTTCGATTTGAGGCCGACAGAGGAGGCCCCGGAGGCGGTGCAGCTCTGACGATTGAGCTAAGTCACCGTGACATCGATGTGCTCGATCGGGCCAGTGAAGCTTTGGCTGATATGCTGGCGGATTTTTCAAATGTCAAAGATATCGACGATGGATACACGCCGGGTAAGCGTCAATTGGACTACAGCCTGACCGAGGAGGGTCACAGCCTGGGACTTACCCAGCAGGCATTGGCCCGACAATTACGAAATGCCTTTTATGGGGCTGAAGCGGTGCGGCAGCAGCGAGGACGCAACGAAGTCAGGGTCAAGGTGCGTCTGCCGCGCGAGCAGCGTGTTCGCCAATATGATCTTGAGCAGTTGCTGATTCGCACTCCACAGGGTACGGATGTGCCGCTGGCTCAAATTGCTGAGGTCAAACCGGGGCGTGCGTACACAGCTATTAATCGGCGTAACGGCCGACGGACAGTGACTGTCACGGCAAATGTCGAACCGATTTCACAGACAAGCCAGGTAAAAACCACGCTCGAGTCTGAAGTGCTTCCACAACTAACAAGGAGTTTCCCTGGATTGTCTTACAGATGGGAAGGACGTCAGCAGGATATGATGGAGAGTACAACGGTCCTGTTCAGTGGACTTTTTCTTGCTCTGTTCGCTATTTATGCGCTTCTGGCAGTCCCGTTTGCGAGCTATTATCAACCGATAATAGTAATGATTGCCATTCCGTTTGGAATTGTCGGTGCCGTACTGGGCCATATAATTATGGGTTATTCACTGAGTCTGATGAGTATGATGGGGGTCGTTGCCTTATGCGGCGTGGTAGTAAACGATTCGCTGATTTTAATCGATTACGCAAACCAACAACGGCGAAAAGGTGCTTCGCCATTTGAAGCAATCCATAAGGCCGGCGGCAGACGCTTTCGCCCGATTCTGCTTACAACACTGACGACCTTTGGCGGGCTGGCTCCCATGATCTTCGAAACGTCGCGTCAGGCACGGTTTATGATTCCTATGGCGATTTCTCTGGGATTTGGTATTTTATTTGCAACGAGTATTACGTTAGTGCTCATTCCCTGTTTGTACCTGATGACCGACGATGTGCGCAAAGTCATGCTATGGTTGCCTTTTGGCAGTCATGAACCGCTTGTTACAGAAGGCCAGGGTCCTGGCTGATAGATTTCATTTCCTTCTGGCAAAGGTCAAGTACAACGATCGTTTGTGGATGGAGTAATTCCAACATGTAAGAGAACTGATAGTAAATTTCCTATATTGGGCTACCCGCGCTCATCAAGTAGGCATCGAATCCCTACATTATTGATCCAGCAGGGACTTCCCAGAAGCTGTTAAAATGTCAGAATTCTTCGAAAAGAATCAGGAAGAAAAAAGTGAATTAGAGCAAGGCAATCTCAACTCGGCACATGAAAAGGAGGCTTGCGGCGTAGCAGAAAAAATTATATAATGTTAGATGGGAAATGACAGATGGAGTGAAATATGAAGCCAATAACTAAACATATAGTAAAAGCGGCATTCATTCTGTCCATGGTTACTGTCACATCCCTCGGCATCCGCCATATCCGCTTCAGCGCCAATCGGGCCAGGACCGTCGAAAGCCCCGTTATCGTAGAAACCGAACCGGAGCATCTCCTGGCTGAATTAGACACGGTCGATGCAGGGCCCGATCCACAGTACGCCGACACATCGGATTCGGTCGAGGAAGTGCCTTTAGAAGATTACTCCGAGGCCAAACCGTCCAAGGGCGACTACGCCAATGCCAAAGGCTTGAAAGGCCTCGAAAAAATATCCATGGGTGACAACGAGGATCTCTATATCACCGGAGAGGGCAAGCTCTGGTATGTAAGTAAAGGGCCCGATGGCAAAATCACCAAGATGCAGGTGCAGATCGATGAGACCACCGGCGAGATGACCGTTGTCGATGTCGGCGGCGGCAAGTCCGGAGGTCCCCAGCCAATATCCATGGGCGATAACGACAATCTCTATATCACACAAGAGGGCCAGCTTTGGTATACCAGTGAACGAGGCTCAGGCTCCAAGGCACGGGTGGAGATCGATGACAACACCGGCGAGATCACCGTTTTGGAGCAATATGGTGGGGACGACGATAAATAGATGTATACCTCGCCAGTGGCGTAGTCTTACATAGGAGAAAAAACGAAATCAAAACACATAGACAATTCGATTGAAGATAGTATATTTACCAGAATGACCAGCGGTGTAATAAAAGTTGTTTTAGTTGCTTTGATTGGAATAATGATTACTGTGGGTGTGTATGGTTGTAAGAAGTCCAAAGACTATTACGATCGGGGGATGGCCCGTTTCGAGAAAGGGAAAACGACGGTGCCATATCAGACTTCACCAGGGCTATTGAGATAGAGCCACAACGGTTTTCTGTTGCCTACGCCGAGCGTGCCCTTATCTACTATGTCAAAAAAGAATATGACAAAGCGTGGGAGGATGTCCATAAGACAGAAATTCTGGGGCAGGAAGTTCGGGAAGGATTTCTCAAGGCTCTTCGCGAAGCTTCAGGACGAAAAAAATGACTTCTGCGTGTGCAAACTGCCTTTAGGCAGATAAGTATTATTGCACATCCTACACGGCTGATCTTATCCTGCCATTATCTCATCTCAACATATTTCAGATAGGTGACTGTCTATCTTCTTATCGTTCGAAAAAGGGGAAAAGCTTTGTTTTGAGTTCGGGTGCGGATGGTCGGCGGCCGTATTCACAGACCTCAAAGGCCTCGGCATAGCGTACTTTTTTGCCCTTCTCTTCGCCATAGAGTTCGATAAGCTTTGCCCGGTACTGATTGGCTGTAGATTCGAACCGACGGCGAAAACTCGCACGGACTCTTTTGTGAGCGGCGGCCCGCTCTCTATCGTTTTTGGGGACCATTGACTCGTTGCCGGAAACGCCGCCTTCGATAAACTGCGATTCGAGGGCGACCATTGCATCGAGCTTCTTTTCTATGACGTCGTCAATAGCAACGACCAAGCTCGGCTCAAACGGAGCAGGTTTCTGGAAGCGGTCGGAGAAGTACAGGAAAACCGGATTGGTCTTTAAGTTCGGGACATCCGGACAGATGAAGGGACAGATTACCATATACGCGGCATCCTGAACAAGGACTCCCGTGTAACGGTGGTCCGGATGGTAGTCGTTCGTACGAGGGGCCAGGACAATATCGGCCTTCCATTCGCGGATGAGTTTTACAAAGGTCTTGCGGTTTTCGAGTGTGGGCATAAGCTCGCCATCGTGGTTGTCGAGTACTTCCGTGGCGATTCCCAAAATCTTATCCGCCTTTTGCACTTCCTCTGTCCGTCGCTGGGCCAGGGGCCCGCCGGCCTCTTTCCAGTGGCCGATGTCACCGTTGGTGGTGGAGACGAATTTTACGTGATGGCCCTGCGCGGCCCACATAGCAGCGACGCCTCCAGCCTTAATCTCGCAGTCGTCCGGGTGGGCACCGAAGGCAATGATGCGGAGCTTGCCATCATTGTCCGATTTAGCCGCTCTGGCACGCTCACTGCCCAGTGGAGAGCCAGCCCCGGATGCGGCAGCCAAAAGAGGCAAGGTAAAAATCAGCAATACCAGAACCGACAGCGTTGGAGTTATCGAACTAAAAATTGACTTTCTCATAATTCACCTCCTGAAAAAAAATATTCAAACTGCTCCCGTTTCGGGGGAGAACAAAACAATCATGCTAATTCGGCTAATACTGTATAGGAAAATCAGCGATTGTGCCAATGTTTTTTTAAGGCTGCTTCACAATTCAATTTTCACTAAGAACGGCTGCAATAGAGATAAAATCCCGCCGGTGGGTGAGGGATTATGTCACTTGCCGTATATATGATGAAATTTTGGTTAAAATGCCTTGACGAGGTATAGCTGATTTGGTATAAATATCTAAGGAAAGTTATAATATTCTGGTTTTCCGGGTTGATGGAATTTTGGTGTTTCCCCTTATAAGAGGAGGGAGTTATACAGCCTGAGGAGGCGGTGTTTATTAGTGTTTTGCAGCGGTCTTTGCTGACCGAGGTGTTTTGATAAGCAGTCAAAGCAGCAATGTTGTTATTGAAACCTTATTTAGAAGGAGAACATGTAATGAGAACTCGAATTGTATTGTGTACAGTCGTTATTTTGTGTTTAGCTGGCGCGATTCAGGCCCAATCGTCAACTACATGGGCAGCGCCAAAAAGCGGTAAATGGAGCGAAGCTTCTAATTGGGCGGGTTCGACGTTACCCTCGGCCACTGTTAAGGCTTTTTTCAACGGTCCGAGTGAGTGTATAGTTGATATTGCGGATGCCGGGGCTTGGCAGATAGACCTGGGCGGCGGTCCATTGAAAATAGTCGATGGAGGAAACCTGACGGTCACCGATTGGTTCATATTAGGTTATCTAGCAGGCGATGTAGATGACAGTGCCGGCCGCATAGAGGTGTATGACGGCGGGGTACTGAATTCCAGTGTGCGTATGTATGTGGGCTTCCGTGGTGAAGGATTCCTGACTATTTATGAAGGTGGAACAGTCAACATACACACGCAAACCTTCGGGGTCGGTCAGGAGCCCGGGGGTAATGGCGTTGTTGAGCTGGAAGGTGGAACACTGAACCTCCTCGGGAACACCAGCCTCCATTTGGATCTGGAGACTGCGGAAGCCAGCATAGATTTTCTGGGCGGCGCCATGGTTGTTCCGGATTCGACTCAAAATAATGACCAAATCAACTGGGCTATTGACAACGGAGTTATCAAGGCATACGGGGGAGTTGGCGATGTTGTTGTTGGTCCAGCCGCAACATCCGGTATGATAGAGGTACGAGGTGTTCATCCTTTCAAGCCATCACCGACAGATGACGGCATTGCATCGTCCGGTGATTTGGAATTGAGCTGGACTTTGCCCGAACCGAGTGTGCCGGGTCAGGCGGTATCGGTTGATGTTTACTTTACCGACGATTTGCAGGCACTGATACAATTTACCGATCCGGATGCTATGAGGATTGTCAGCAACCAGAGCGTGAGTTCGGTTTCCGTTCAGACTAAACCAAAGACGCGGTACTATTGGGCCATCGATTCTTATATCGGCAGTGATAATGATCCGGTTTATGGTCCTATCTTCAGCTTTATCGCAGATAATATGCCTCCACAAGTGAACGCCGGTGC
>CAZIAN010000093.1:0-12739 GCA_964537355.1 uncultured Pirellulales bacterium
TTACCCGATGGTGTAATTGGTAACACATGGGCTTTTGGTGCCCACGTTCCAGGTTCGAGTCCTGGTCGGGTAGCTTTTAGTATTGAATATTGACGATTGACTATTAAAAAGGAATTACAGTTTTGTTTGTAATGACAAGCAAGACGTTGGAATATTGGGCAGGATTTTATGGCTGAAAGAGTAGCGATAATTTTAGCGGCAGGTGTAAGCAAGAGGATGAACACCCGAATGGCAAAGGTGCTTCATGAAATATGCGGACGGCCTATGCTGGCTTATGTGCTCGATGCCTGCCGTGAAGCCGGAATTTCGAAGATGTATGTGGTTGTCGGATTTTCGGCCGAGGAAGTAAAGAAACAATTCGCAGGCAATGACGATATTATCTGGGTGCGGCAGGAAAAACCTTTGGGGACAGCTCATGCGGCCTTGTGCTGCAAGGAACATCTAAAGGATTTCGAGGGTGAGACGCTGATACTTTGCGGCGACGGGCCTTTGATAAGATCCAAAACATTAAAGAAACTTATTGAAAAGCATGAGTCGGGTCAGTCGGCGGCAACATTAGCAACAGCAATCCTGGATAAACCGAGGGGATACGGGCGAATAATACGTGATAAGTACGGCAATATTCAGGGTATCATAGAAGACAGCGACTGCACAGAAGCACAGTTAGCTATCAAGGAAATAAATCCGAGCAATTACCTGTTCAATAATAAAATTCTTTTCGAAGCCCTGGAGAATGTTAAACCTGACAATGTCAAAAATGAATATTATCTGACCGATGCGGTCTCCGGTATCATTGGAACCGGTCATAAGGTCGAAGCAATTACGGCGGTTTCTCCGGAGGAGGCGGTGGGTATCAACAGCAGAGAACAGCTTAGTGCAGCAAGTAAGATTATGCAGCGTCGGATTCAGCGGAATCTAATGGATAGCGGCGTAACGATAGTTGACCCTGGTAATACGTGGATCGATGCACGAGCGCAAATCGGACAGGACACGGTTATCGAGCCGTTTACGAATATTCACGGCGAGGTCAAAATCGGGCGGGACTGTCGAATTGGGCCGTTCGCTTATTTGAGGCACGGGAGTGTTTTGAAAAATGATGTTGTATTAGGCGTTTATACGGAAGTTAAAAACTCAACCCTGGCTGATGGTGTCCGAGTTCGACATCACAGCTATCTCGGTGATGCCACCGTCGGGGAAAACGTAAATGTTGGGGCCGGAACGATAACAGCCAATTTCGACGGACAAAAGGTCTGCCATACGCATATAGGTGATAACTGCTATATAGGCTCCGGTGCAGTCCTGATAGCGCCGCTTGAGATAGAAGACAACTCACATATAAATGCGGGCACAGTGATTTCGCAAGCAAGTGTAAACGAATTGGGTGGAAAGGCTTTGAGAAATGTTTCTAAGTGATAACCTGAAGATATTTTCCGGTAGCAGTAATCCGACATTGGCGAGTAACATCTGCAAGTATTTAGGGATTCCGCTTGGCGGCGCGCAGATAGAAAGGTTTCCGGACGGAGAAAAGGCCATTAGGGTCGAAGACGATGTTCGAGGGAGAGACTGCTTTGTAGTGCAGTCAACGTGCAAGCCGGTTGATGAGCATTTAGTGGAGCTTTTAATTTATATAGACTGCCTGCGAAGAGCCAGCGCCAGCCGTATTACTGTGGTTATTCCATATTTCGGCTATGCCCGACAGGACAGGAAAGACGAAGGACGCGTACCCATAACAGCGAAACTGGTAGCTAATCTTATAACGACGGCCGGGGCCAACAGAGTATTGGCGATAGACCTGCACGCCAATCAGTTGCAGGGCTTTTTTGACATACCGGTCGATCATCTGACAGGCGAGCTTGTATTGAATAAGTATTTCAGGGACAAGAAGATTAATAACCTGACGGTGGTTTCACCGGACGTCGGCAATATGAAAATGGCAGCCAGATATGCGTCTAACCTCGGGGGAGAGCTGGCGATTGTGCATAAAAAACGAATCAGCGGCAGCGAAGTCGAGGCCGATGAGATTATCGGTGAGGTCGAAGGCAAAAATATCCTGATGTGCGATGATATTATTGCCACAGCAGGGACAATATGCAGTGCCGCGAGTCTGCTTAAAGAGCGCGGAGCTGAAAAAATATATGTCAGTGCCACACACGGTGTTTTTGCATCGCCGGCATTCGAACGGCTGGAGCAAGCACCTATTGACGAAGTAGTAGTCACAAATACAATACCGTTAAATGAACGTGCACAAGAGGTTGAAAGTATCAAGGTATTAAGCGTAGCATCTATGCTTGGTGAGGCGATAAAGAGAATTCACAGGAACGAATCAATAAGTAACTTGTTTAACAATATTTGAACGGGATAAAGGACAAGGTTTCCCATTTTTCGAGAAGCTGCCGTCAATGGGACCCATTTAGAGGTAAGAAGATTATGGCAAAAACAACGCTTTTGAAAGCAGAAATTCGAGAACAGACCGGTACAAATGCCGTCCAAAAGGTACGAAAAGAAGGCAGGATACCTGCTATTGTGTACGGGCATAAGCAGGCTCCGGTAGCCATTTCGTTAGATGCACATAATTTCGTAGAAGTAGTGCATCACGGACATAGGCTGATAGAAGTGCAAATCGACAAGAAGAAAGAAAAGATCATTGTCAAAGACCTGCAGTATGATTATTTAAGTAAGAATATCATTCATGCGGACCTGATGCGGGTTGACATTACCGAAACGATTAAAGTGAACGTTCCAATTGAGCTTAAAAGCGCAGGCGCCGCCAAGGGCACTCACGAAGGCGGCATTATAGAAGAACACGCAGACCAACTGGAGATCGAATGCAGGGCAACTGACATCCCTGAGACTATCGTCATACCGGTTAAAGACATTGGAGTCGGCGATTCGTTACATGCCAGTGATATTACGCTTCCCGAAGGCGTGAAACTACTCAGTCCTCCGGATACCCTCCTTGTTACCTGTCATTTAGTTGCGGCCGCCAAGACGACCGAACAGGTTGAAGAGGAAATACCGACTGCACCAGAGGTTATTACTGAGGCCAAGACACCTGAAGAAGAGGGTAATAAAGCTCCGGAAGACAAAAAATGATAAGGCCATTTGGGCATAAGTGAACTATGGGCGATATGAAAATTGTCGTCGGCCTGGGTAACCCGGGCGATGAGTATGTTAATACGCGACATAACATGGGATTTAAGGTAATTGATTCGGTGTCGAAGTCGCTGAATATAGAAGTAAAACAAAGAAAATTCGGCGGACGTTTCGGTTCAGGCGAATTTTCAAATAACAAGTTAATATTGTT
The DNA here is from genome assembly GCA_964537355.1 of uncultured Pirellulales bacterium. Classification (GTDB taxonomy): domain Bacteria; phylum Planctomycetota; class Phycisphaerae; order Sedimentisphaerales; family Anaerobacaceae; genus NIOZ-UU13. Next base: position 3,305 of record CAZIAN010000093.1, read on the forward strand.
AAAGCCGTGGCAGTTTATGAACCGCAGCGGCCAGGCCGTAGCAACAGCGTCGGGTTTTTACAAGCTTTCCGTTGGAGACCTGCTCGTGATAACGGACGATATGGACCTTGAGCCCGGCCGGATTCGAATCAGGGCTAAAGGCTCAGCCGGAGGCCATAACGGTCTGGCAGATATTATCGAAAAGCTCGGAACAAATGCTTTCGCCCGTTGCCGAATCGGTATTGGCCGCAGTAGTCAAGATGATGCTGTGGATCATGTTCTCGATAAGCCTGCAAAAGAAGAAGAACCATTGCTGGCTGAGGCAATAGAGAGGGCGCGAAAAGCAGTACTTTGCTGGATAGAATACGGCACAGAGAAAACAATGAACGAATTTAACAGGTACGATGATTAATCATCGTGACTTGTGTGTGCAATAAAGTGAAACAGATAATTTGATAAAAAAGATAAATGATATCGGGAGGTAATTAGCTTGGAAACCGAAACAAAGAACAAATTATATGAAGGTATGTTTCTTATCGATTCATCCCTGACCGGGGCAGATTGGGACGGGATTATCGCGACTATCAGAACAATACTGGAAAAGGCCGAAGCTGAGATTGTTTCGATAGAAAAGTGGGACGACAGGAGACTGGCCTATGATATTAAAGGAAAAAGCAGAGGGACGTATATCCTTAGCTATTTCAGGGTCGATGGCGGAAAAATACAGGATATCGAAAAATCCGTTCGGCTTTCAGAGAAAATTATGCGTGTCCTGATTCTCAGCGGCGAACAACTCAGCCAAGAGGATATAGAGAAAGACACTCCTGCTTCAAAGCTGGAAAAAGAACAACAAGAAAGCAAGGAAGCGACACAGGAAACTCCAGCAGAGTCAGCAAGCCCGGCGGAAGAGGCTGGAGAACCAGAGAAGGCAGAAGAAGCTGAGCAAACAGAAGAAACACAACAGGTCCCGGCAGAAGAAACTGATGATTTGCAGGTATCGGATGTAAGTGCGGTATCAGATGTAAACCCGGTGGTGAATGATGTAATAGAAAATCAGCCGGAACAGGACCAGATTGAAAGTTCCGAGCAAGCTGACGCAAAAGAACAGCTATAGCCTTAAGTTTGCTCTAATGGCAGGCGTGGGACCTGATAAACGAATTTTAAGTTGAAGCAGAAAGAAGAGTGTAATCATGGCTAATTTTAACAAAATTATGCTGATGGGCAATTTGACCCGTGACCCGCAGTTGTCATATACACCAAACCAGACGCCAGTAGTCGATTTTGGTCTGGCTGTTAATCGCAGGTGGACCGGCCAGGACGGAAGCCAACGGGATGAAACGTGTTTTGTGGACTGCAGAATGTTCGGTAAGAGAGCCGAAGTAGTCAATAAGTATTGCAAAAAAGGTAATCCTCTGTTTGTCGAAGGACGTCTTACTTTCGATAGTTGGGAGGCGCAGGACGGCACGAAGCGCAGCAAACATAGAGTAACCGTTGAGAATTTTGAGTTTCTCGGCGGCGGTGGAGGCGGAAGCGGCAGTGGTACCGGCCAGGGAGCAAACAAAGCAGGAAATCAACCAAGACAGCAGGTCAGCGATGACGATATACCGTTTTAATCTGAATAAGCATAAAAGATGTGAATTCAGATCGAGTGTTTTAGATATTTAGTGATTGAATTTATTTGTGGTCATCAAAAAATCCGAGATATGAAATATTAAAAGTAGGCAGGTAAAAGATGATAGAAAGAAGCAATAGCAGAGGTAATAACAGAAGAAATAATAATAACAGGAAAAAGCCGGGCTTTTCAGGAACCCGCGAACAAACACAATGTCGTTTTTGCAGAAGAGGTATAAAGTACGTTGACTACAAAGACATCGGTACACTACAAAAGCTTCTCACCAATCGCGGAAAAATCTACTCTCGTAAGCGCAGCGGTAACTGCGCCGGCTGTCAGAGAAAGGCGAAAAAAGCAATCAAACGCGCCCGGTACATGGCATTACTTCCGTTTACAGTTTGATTGGCAGTTGGTGAATCGATTAAGGACGCACGATTCACATGATATGAAAAATAAAATATGAAACCTATTAGATATTTTCAGGACAGGACAACATTTATATCTGATGGGAAAAAATGTTCAAGGGGACAAAAATGTCTAAAATGCCTAACACGATGAAGATTTTGCTTTGTGAAGATATTTCGAAACTCGGCTGGCTTGGCGACGTTGTCGAAGTCAATGTCGGATACGCACGAAACTATTTGCTGCCGCAGGGTCTGGCAAAGGTGGCAAACGACGCCAGCATCAGGGCAATAGCCGAAGAAAAGGCCAAGCGTGCAGAGCAGCGTATAAATGACAGCAGACGACTCGAAAATGCGGCAAAGGCGGTAGAAGGCGCCGAGGCCGTGGTGGCAGCCAAAGCCAACGAGCAGGGGCATTTATTCGGCTCGGTCACTGAACGTCAGATAGCGGCCAACCTTCGGGCGCAGGGATTCAAGGTCGCCGACGAGATTATACAACTGCCGGAGCATATAAAAGAAGTCGGTACACACGCAGTAACACTTAAGTTCGCTGATAATGTGACTGCAACCGTTAACGTTGTAGTAGTTCCCGAACAACAGGAGGACGCTGCGGAAACAGATGCCGGTTAGAAGCTATATCGCATACCTGCATATATATTTGTATTATTCCGGAGCTGCCCGAAGAAAGTATTCGAGTAATCACCGAAGAATATATTACCGCCAATCTCCAAGGCCGTGTTGTCATTTAGCTTATAATTGACGTTCGGACGCAAATGAACATCTTTGTCGGAAGGCGAATAGTAGGTGAAAAGCGAACATTTCAAATTCTGATTCATTAAAAGCTTTGTAAGTCTCAGTGTTACCAAATGCCTGTCTTTGTCCCTGGCTGGTCCTGATATTAAACTATTTTTGTACTGGCTGAAATCCTGCATCTGTTCAAGATAATATTGAATACCCGCTGTAAAGTCTCTTGCGATTTCCTGTGTATAACCGGCCAGGTATCGCATTTGAGAATTATCAATGAGGGGATTTTTACCGCTGCTGTCATCGGCTGATTCGTAATATCCCACTTCAATATTGCCAATTCCTTTACCAACTGCTCCACGAATACTTGCACCATAAACATTTAAGTCGGGAAAGATTGCCTGGCTCATCGAGGCGTTTTGACCGCTGGGACTTTTCCAGTAGCCGCGATAACCATACAGGGCAAATTCGTAATTCTTAATGTTCTTATATAGCCTGGCCGCCAATTCTGAATCTCTGAACCAGCCATTCGGTTTGTCTGTATGAATTACTGCATCTTCGCCCGCCAGGCGGGCGAGGTTCGAGTTCCAGTATGAAAGCCGGGTACCATCTATATGGCGGTCCGGGTCAAATTGAGGCGTATAGACAATATCAAGATTAGCCCAGTCGCCAAACAAGCTGGTTTTGATTGCATCGGATGGCGCTTTCAAATATTCGTTATCCCGGCCGATAAAGAAAGACTGCCAATCCTTCGGGAACAGGTCGTTAATAAAGAGCAAATCTCCTGTTCCCCAGGTTAAAACCTGCCTTCCGACTTTCAAGTCCAAAAAATCATTCGGCCTGAGGAATATGTTGGCTTCACGCAGGTCAAAGTCGGCCTCTTCGGTAACCAAATCCCCGAACACATCACCCTTGACTTTCAGGTCTCCCCAGTCAGGGTATGAGGACAAATCGAGCTGAAAACGATTTTCCATAATCGACATATCTTTTTCGTATTTGTCGTTTTGTAGTCGATATCCCGATCTCATTTCGTAAAAGCCGTGCATTTCTATCGGCGGCAGTTTGGAAAAGATTGAATTATCGGCTTTTTCCTCAGAAGCCGCAGCTTTGGCCGGCAAAGCGGAACATAATGCAAGCCGGAGCACCACTAAACCAATTATAATCCTGTACCGAATCATCTCATTACCTCCCGCGGCGGTCTTCGCAAATACCTTTCCTGAAAGATGTCCTCAAGGTCAATATCATATTTTACGTCGGTAAATTCCATTTCCGTTTTGCTGCCGGTCTTAAGGTCGGAAACTACCGATTTTACGACGGTGGGAAATTTCTGAATAACTTCAACTTTTTTCGATTCGATAACACGGTAGAGCTTGTTTTCTTTGTCGTAAAATTCCATTTTCATCGGCACGTAAGTTTTGCGGTCTATCGAGACATTGTAATAACTGAATTCCACCGTATCGGGTTTTTTAGGAGTATTCTTCACAACAAAAAACTCATCTGTGGTTTTGATAAGCTCGTGAGTGTCCTCTTTAAGGCTTCTGCCCGAGACATCCTCGTATAAAAAGTCGGAGCCGACAAAGCTGGTACGTTTGTCTCCTGCGGCGATTCTCTTGTCCAAATCAAGAGCCGGCAGATACAGCCACCTGTCGTCATCTTTATCGGGGTCGGCGTGCTTGTGAACCATATAGACCATTTTGCGAACATCCGGGGGTTTTAAGAAATAAACAAAATATTTCTGGTCCCCGCCATCTTCCATATCTTTTCTTAAGATGTTAAATTCACGCTCCCGCTTTTGATCCTGTTTGTTCGTAATTGTCATTTTAACTTTTGCCTTGCCGTCTTTTCCCTGATAATAAGCGACGATGTTGGCCTTGTTCACGATAGTCTCTACATCAGGGATTTCTTTGGACGCACCATTTTGGCCAGCGGCCAAAAGCGGCAGGGACAAAGCAAGAACCAATATTACTGTTAATAACTGTCTCATTTTACACCTCCATTTCATTTCTCAAGCCTGGCTTTTAACACCAAGTTTTTTTAATATAGTAATCATCGGGCACCAGTTCGTAAAGGCCGACTGCAGCAGATTTAAGCCGACAAACGCAGTAAAAAACAGCCAATATTGCGAATGATAATGCGCCATTAACACACTTAGCAGTACAAAAAAACCTGCTATTCCTCGTAAACATCTTTCAATCGTCATAATTCACCTCGTGAAAAGTTCAGTTTTGTTCAATTTCTTTTTCTATCCGGGCAGCGGTTTTACACGCTTGTCTGCGTGACATTATTCCGCAGGAAAGTACCATTATCGGTATCGCTATTAAACTTAGAACGGCCAGTTTGCCCGCAGCCAGGTTCCAATACTGATGTAGATTTATTGCCACCAATATCGTTATTGCTATTGAGATAATCAGACAGAAACCACAGTTGCACGTGACGGATTTCGGCTCGCCGGCCTGTTTGAAGAGTACTTTTTCCATGAGTTTTAGAATCGCCGGCAATGCCAGGAGCGTAACAGCGCCGGACAGAGCCATGATAGCACATAAGAATATTCCCACTGTTTTATAAGGTATCAAAGGTGCGGCCAAGAGTGGTAAGAAACCAATTGCAATAACCAGAACGTTTCTGGATATCGCCTTGGCCGGCTCGCCGAACATCAGGCCGACGCTTTTCTGCCATGAGCCTGTTTGGGCATACTCTGCTCGAGCACGCTCAAGGAAATGTATCGCAAAATCAACAGCCATACCGAGTGTCAAAGCGCTGAGCACCGCCACGGGCATATCGTAATCCTTACCCACCAGGCCGATTATGCCATAGATAACAACTATGGTTATCAAGAGAGGCACCATACATACGATACCCCACAGTGGGGAACGGAACAGTATCGCCATCATGATAAAGACAATAATGAAACTGCCCATAAACGACTGGAGCATGCCCCAGACCATCTTGTTCTGCCAGACGGTGTTTATATAGGTCAGTCCCGCCCAATTGTATTTGAGGGGAACCGGCGGCGGATTTTCGCTGAAAAACTCATCAACCGCTTTAACGACTTTTTCCATATCCTTATTGTCACCGCTGGGTAACTGCATCCAGATATTGGTGTGCATATAATCCATGGTCACCATGTGCCAGAGGTCATCGGGATTGTGGCTGCTCTGGAACTGCAGCAGGCACTGAGCAACAGCGTTAGAAGAATCGGGAATTTTATAATTTTCCGGCTTGCCGTCTATCAGCTCCTGATAGACCTTCTTCACAATATCCGCTACGGAGTTGCTTTTTCCTACGAGGCCGGACTTATCGAGATATTCCTGTAATTTTGAGATGTATCGCAGGACATTCGGCTGCTTGAAAGGTTTTAGCCGCTCAGCTTCCAGCTCGAAGAAATCTACAAGCTCATACCACAGGTCATAATCTTTGTCCTTGGCCGTATCGAGTTTGTTATTAGCCAACCCGCTGAGTTTTTTTAGTAAATCCTCTTTACTCTCGGCGTCTGAGGCGTATTGGGAAATATTCTTTTGAAGTTCGGCTTCTACAGTGGGTGCATTTGGTAACTCCTCTTTTAAGGCGGACAGCTTTTCCGAAAGGTGTTTTTTAAGGTCGCTGATATATTGTGTTGAGACGGTTTTATCTTCAGCAGGGTCGAGCACGAGATATGCCATATAGGTCCCGCCAAAATGTTTGTTTAATTCTATATCCGCCTTTCGGATAGGGTGGCTTTTGGAAAACCATTTAACAGGGTTGTCATTTATCTGGATTCGTGTAATACCGTACAGGGCTACGGCCGTGATTATCAGAATAACTACGAGAATGGGCTTTGCTTTCGTATAGGTAAACCGTCCGGTCGCACTTAGCAATTTGCCGAGCAAGCTTTGTTTTTCCGCATGCTTTGTCGCCGAGCCGAAGTTCTCAAGTGAGCTTTCTTTTATCATCATCACATAGGCTGGGACAAAAGTAATCGTGCATACCCATGCAATCATAATACCGATGGCAACGAAGATGCCGAATACCTGTACCGGCGGAATCGGGGTAAGTGCCAGTGAAGTAAAGCCGGCGGCGGAAGTCAAAGAAGTGTAGAGCATAGGCATAAACAGATTTCTCATAACTTCCAGAATCGTGTTTTTTCTGCCCTTTTCTTTCGTGTAAAGATCGAAGAACTCGGAAAGGATGTGAACCGAGTCCACGACAGCTATCGGCATCAGGAAAATCGGTATCATCGAACTCATTATGTGTACGGGAAAACCAAGGCCGATTAGAAGCCCCATAGTGGAAATAACCGAAACCATTGCCACAATCATCGGCGAGATAACCAGGACAATTTTGCGGAAGAAAAGCAGCATAAGTAAAAATATCACCACCATGGCCAGGGGCGCCGAGACAGCCATCTGGATAAACATTTCAACGCCAAACGTGTCTTCGGCAACCGGAAGACCCGTGATGTGATATTCCTCGTCGCCTTCGAATGTAGCGATTTTTTCTTTCAGCTTGCTATAAACCTGGTAACTCAAATCCTTGTTCGTTAACGGCAGATATAGACAGACGGCCTTGCCGTCTTCTGAAATAAGTGTGCCTTTAAGTAAAGGATTTGACATTGCTTTATCTCTGATTTCCCGCGCCTCTGCGTCAGTAGCAGGCGGCTTTTTCATCAGCCACTCAAACGTAACCACGCCGGGGCCGCCCTGGCCTATATGGTCAACTGTCGAAAGTGCGAGTAAATCGACTTCAATAACTCCGATTTGCTTATTGGGGTCTTCTTCAGAGGGCCAGCGGAGTTTTTTTGCAAATTCAGTCAGCTCATATACCTTAGCCAACGAGGAGGGATTAAAAACACCATTCGGGTCTTTATTATTGACGATGCCTACTACAACAATATCACTCAAAGCAAACTGTTTTTTTGTCTGGTTGTGAAATATCCGCACAGGCTCATCCGGTGAGAGCATATTCTCCGGGTCGGTGTCGACCTTTATCAAGGGAATGAATGCGCCGAGTACGAGAGTGAACAGCACCATTATTACGGTGATTCGTTTATAGTGCTCTGTTGAGTAATTTACGATTTTCTGCTTAAAGTCCATTTCTTCGACCTCTATAACAAATATCAGTAAAGATTGTTTCTTTATCCTATATTAGACAAAATTCTTCTTTAAGCTGACGGGCGGTTGGTGTATCCAGCAGCTCCTTATTTTCATACGAGCAGTAAGTAATAAATCCACCCGAGATATTCCTTGCCTTGAAGCCATTCTGCATTAAGATTCTAACTGCAATATAACTTCGGATTCCGACTGCACAATACGCATTGATGACATTATCTTTGGGTAATAATTCTAAGCTATTTCTTATTTCATTCAACGGAATATTTATCGCTCCGGGGACATTATATCCATCAAACTCTTTTTTTGTACGAACATCAAGTATAAAATCATCGTTATCAAGTTCATTCCAGTGGACAACCTTAACAGTACCATCAAGGATATTCGAAGCAACGAAGCCCGCCATATTCACCGCATCTTTACCACTGCCGTAAGGTGGGGCATAGGCAAGTTCCAATTCCTGTAGATCAAAGACCGTCATGCCAGCTCTGATTGCAACAGCGAATATATCAATTCTCCTGTCCACCCCATCAGAACCAACGATTTGGGCGCCAAGTATTTTGCCCTGGGGCTTTGAAAAAAGCATTTTGATATGCATCTGTTTTGCACCGGGATAATAACCTACGTGGTTAGCAGGATGTATATAAAGTTTTTCATAGACGATATGGTTCTTTTTCAAGGTCTTTTCACTGGCCCCGGTCATAGCTACTGTATGGTTGAACAGCTTCAATATAGAAGTTCCCTGGGTGCCACTGTATCTGCGATTTTTTCCACATATATTATCGGCTGCCATTCTTCCCTGTTTGTTGGCAGGCCCGGCCAGAGGAATCAGACTCGATTTGCCAAGAACAAAATCCTTCACTCCAACAGCATCACCAACCGCGTAAATATCAGGGTCGCTTGTCTGCAGATACTCGTTGACCTTTATTCCGAGATGAGAACCGATTTCCAAACCAGCCTCTTTGGCCAGTCTTACTTCAGGCTTAACACCTATCGCAAGTACGGCAAAGTCACAGCATAATTCCATTCCGGATTTCAATCCAACAAACAGTTGGGAATCCGTCTGCCTGAAATTACTAACAGCATCACTGAGCCATAAGGCAATACTGTGTTCATGGAGATATTGATGCAGCAGATTCGCCATTTCTCTGTCCAACAAAGGCATAACCTGATCCGTCATCTCAACAATCGCCACGAGCATACCCCGGTCGCGAAGATTCTCCGCCATTTCCAGACCAATATAACCGGCTCCAACTACCACAGTCCGCTTTGGTTTTTCTTTTTTGATAAACTCATCTATCCGGTCCATATCCGGCACGTTTCGCAGAGTAAATATCCTCTTAGAATCAATACCCTCTATAGCAGGCCTGGCGGGCTCGGCGCCGGGAGACAAAATCAATTTGTCATAATCTTCAAAATAAGTATTTCCGGAGTCCAGATTTTTAACTTCGAGAAGTTTCTTGTCCCGGTCTATTTTTACAACCTCATTATTTATCCTGACGTCAATGTTAAACCTTTTGTTGAACTGCTGCGGTGTCATCAACAAAAGATCGTCCCGTTCCTTTATTGCCTGGCCAATGTAGTAAGGTAAGCCGCAATTGGCGAAAGAAATATA
>CAZIAN010000094.1:0-12662 GCA_964537355.1 uncultured Pirellulales bacterium
GTACCTTCAGATAAGACCTCTGCTTACGGCATTATTGAACCGAGACAGGTCGAACGGCTCAATGAGATGGGCAATTGGCTGGAAAAATATGGCAGTAGTATTTATGCGACTCGCGGCGGTCCATTTAAGCCGGGTGGTTGGGGTGCCAGCACATTCAAGGATAATACTATCTACATTCATGTTCTTAATTGGCAGGAGGATACTCTTACTTTGCCGCCTATCCCGAAGAATATCATTGCAAGCTCTGTTATGACCGGCGGGACTGCAACGGTCAAGCAGACCAATAAGGCCATCGAAATTTCTGTCCCGAAGTCTTACCGTCGAGAACTCGATACAATCATCGTGTTGGAACTTGACGGTTCTGCAAACACAATCCGACCACGGGCATTGCTGTCCAGTTCATTAACGGCGGAAAAAAGGGCCAGGGCCTCAAATGTTTACCAAAACAATGCAGCCTATAATGCCTCAAAAGCCGTGGATGATGACTCTTCCACACGTTGGGCTACTGACTCCGGCACACGACAGGCATGGCTTGAAGTGGACCTCGGAAAGCCGGCCACTTTCAATCGGGTCAAAATCGATGAAGAATATGACCGTGTACAGGAATTTGAGATTCAATACAGAGAAGGTAACGAATGGAAGACATTTGCTCGGGGGACAAAACTTGGGCATGACTATTCGAAGCAATTTGAATCTGTTACTGCCCGTTATGTTAGACTTAACATACTCAAGGCTGTTGACGGGCCAAGCATTTGTGAGTTCCAACTTTTTGCGGAAAAGAAGTAAGGAAACGATTGAGGCCTCGTTGAGACTCTCACAGAAAAAGGTGTGCTAATTGCATTTTACATTGTCCAAATGTGAAGGTAAAAGTATGTACCCGGATTATTCGACTGGCTTGATTAGGTAAAACAAGATGAATGTGAATAAAAACAAAAACTTTCCGCAGAAAGTGAAATATTCATTTCTGAAGATTTTGACCGGTTCGGATTTGTCTCGCAGGCGTTTGCCCTTTATGATAATAGAAAGTGTTAATCCCGGTCCGGTAGTATGGCTTACGGGCTGTGTTCATGGAGATGAAGTGACCGGGATAGTTACGATTCAGGAGGTCTTTAAAAGGATACAAAAACACCCTCTGCTGAAAGGAGCTCTTTATGCTTTTCCTTTAATGAATCCAATCGGTTTTGAAGCGGCAACGCGAAATATTACAATTAGTAGGGAAGATTTAAATCGTTCATTTCCAGGAGATAAAAACGGTTCTCTTGCGGAAAGAATAGCAGACAAAATATTTACCACAATAAAACAAACAAAACCAACTCTTGTTCTGGACCTTCATAATGACTGGATGAAGTCGATCCCTTATACGGTCATAGACCCCGAACCAAAACATACCAATAAGCAGGTTTATGAACGGGCTAAAGCTGTTGCTGAAAAGTCCGGCTTTCTGGTTGTTTTAGATACGGATGAAATTCAGAGATCTTTCTCTTACAGCTTGCTTGAGCACAATATCCCCGCCCTAACAATTGAGCTTGGTGAATCATATGTTGTCAATGAGAATAATGTGAGATATGGGACAAAATCTATCCTGGGAATTTTAGCTTACCTTAAGATGATTGAAGCCGAAGAACCTTTTGTTTTTGACGTGCCTGAAAATATTAAAGGTAAATCCCTGAGATTTTCCAGAGGACCCAATAGCTCTGCCAGCGGTATAATCCGGTTTTTTGCTAAACCCGGAGAAGTAGTCAAAAAGGGAAGGGCGGTGGCCAAAATCTATAATACGTTTGGAAAATTACAAGACACTGTTGTCTGTTTACATGACGGGATAGTTTTAGGGCATTCCGATTCGTCCGTTGCTTATCCCGGCGCTCCGATAATGGCTTTTGGGATAGTATAAATAACATTACAAGAAAAATGAGTAAATACAAAACGAACAGTTTATTTATGACAGAAGAGGTCGAGGAAGAAATCTCATGCAGTCACATTATTCGCGTGGCATTTGAGTCGGCTGCTGATTCGGAGTTCGACTATTTTGTGCCGGATGAAATCTGGCCGGTTGAGGTGGGCCAGAGAGTCGAAGTTCCTTTCGGCAGGAAAAATAAATATGAAGCAGGATTTTGTACTCAATCGGATGTCCGGCCTGAAGAGTCTTTTATTGCACGTGGTGTTGGGCGAAAGCTAAAAAGAGTAACCAGATTAATCGATAAAGAACCTTTGCTGGATTCCGAGCTGATGGAGTTGGCACGATGGATAAGCGATTATTATGTTTGTCCGCTCGGCCAGGTTTTGGCTGCGATGGTGCCTTCGGCAGTGAAAAGAGGGGCCGGCCTTAAAACACAAAAATATGTTTACTTGAAGGCCGGTTCTGCTGATATTGAAAAAAACATCAAGGAGTTGAGAGGCAAAAAACAAAAGCAGATTGTCAAATTTCTGGACGGCAAGAGGGCTTCAAGTGTTAATGATGCCGTGGAAGTTCGAAGTTTGTTAGAGGCAGTCGGCTGCGGCAATGAGCCGATAAAGAGATTAGCGGAAAAAGATATTGTTAAAATAGCCCGCAAGACAATATTGAAGTCTTTGCCTGTTATTCCAAAGGGGATGTCAATAAAAACAGAACAGGTAGTCCTCAATGATGACCAGCGAAAGGCATTGGCTCATTTTGAAAGAGTGATAGATTCAGGCGAATTCGGCGTTACACTTTTATACGGTGTTACCGACAGCGGCAAAACCGAACTTTATATGAGAGCTATCGAGGCGGTTTTGTTAAAAGGAGCAGGTGCGATTGTGCTGCTGCCTGAAATCGCTCTTACGGCGCAGACCGTTCAGCGGTTCGACGAGAGATTCAAGAAAATTGCTGTGATGCATTCTGGTCTGTCCGCCGCTCAGCGTAATGTTCAGTGGCAAAAGATAAAGTCGGGCCAGGCCGACGTGGTTATAGGTGCTCGTTCAGCGATCTTTGCGCCGCTTCCAAAACTGGGTCTTGTCGTTGTTGACGAAGAGCATGAACCGAGCTACAAGCAGGATACAGTGCCGCGGTACAACGGAAGAGATGTAGCGATAAAGCGGACGCAACTGGCAAATGCACATTGTATTTTGGGCAGTGCCACTCCATCATTGGAAACGTTGTCTAATTGTAAAAGTAAAAAATATTTCAGCCTTGTGAATCTGCCCAAAAGGGTGATGGACCTGTCTATGCCTGAAATGAAACTTGTCGATTTACGCCAGGGACAGGTTACTCAGAAGGGCATTAATCTTATAAGTGAGCCGCTGGCAAAATGTCTGAAGGAGACACTCGCGAAAAAGGAGCAGGCGATTTTACTTTTGAATAGGCGAGGTTACAGTAATTTTGTGTTTTGTCCATCCTGTCAACATACTCTTCATTGCCGTAACTGTGATGTAACGCTGACCTTTCACAAATCAAAGGCCGGCCGCCATGAGAGAATGAAAACGGTTACAGGAAAGCATATAAATTATGGCTATGCGGTATGTCATTATTGTCTGGCTCAGACGCTTGTGCCTGAAAAATGTCCTCTATGCGGCAAGCTGATGGCGATGATAGGGATGGGCTCACAACGGCTCGAAGAGGAATTGGCCAATAAGTTTCCCTTGGCTCGCGTGTTGAGGATTGACAGTGACTCTATGGCGAGCAGGGACTATTATCGGCTTCTGAGAGATTTTGGTGAGGGACGAATCGATATATTAGCCGGCACGCAGATGTTAGCTAAGGGGCTGCATTTTCCAAATGTAACGCTGGTGGGTATTATCAGTGCAGATACATCGCTGTATCTGCCGGATTTCAGAGCGAATGAACGAACCTTCCAATTGATTTCCCAGGTTGCGGGTCGGGCGGGGCGTTCCGAGAAAAAGGGCGTGGTTTTTGTCCAGACATTTCTTCCAAATCAGCCGGCGATACAGTTTGCCGTTCGCGGGGACTTTGACGGCTTTGTTAAAGAGGAATTAAAGCATCGCAAGGACTGCAATCTGCCGCCGTTTTGGCGACTGGCGGTTATCGTTATGCGGGACGGGAATTTTGATAAACTTGGCATGGCGTGCAAGCAAATGCGTCAGAGAATAGACATGATTATCGGGCGTGAAAAACTGGAAGCGAACGTTCGTGGGCCGATGCCCGCTGTGATAAGTCGGATACAACGTTTTCATAGAATGCAGATAATTATTCAGGCCCCCAAAGCGGCGACCGTCCAAAAGTTATTTGCATGCCTTCGGGCAGCCGGACCAATACGGCCGGCTGTTAAAGTCGCAATAGATATTGACCCTGTTAATTTATTGTAGCTTGCAATTTAAATCTTTATATGCTATTTTGTGATTTGCTTTAACCGGGGAGTAGCTCAGTTTGGCCAGAGCGCTGCGTTCGGGACGCAGAGGTCGCAAGTTCAAATCTTGTCTCCCCGATTCTTTGGGTAATTCCCAAAAAAACAGGGTAGCAGAGACCAGATAGTAGAACGTAAAACGGATTTGCGGGCGTAATTCAGTGGTAGAATGTCAGCTTCCCAAGCTGAATGTCGTGGGTTCGAATCCCATCGCCCGCTTTTGCTGTAGGTGGTTCCGGGGCAAAAGTATATGATCGTCTAAGGTGTATAAAAACTTTGCTTTGAGTTGCTCCTGTCAAAATAATGTCAATATTTTCGGCGAGTTACTTTCAAAGATAACAGTCATTTGAAATCAAAAGCAATAACAAAAAGTGCGGCAGCGGTTATTATCTTTGGTGTAATATGTGCTTTTACTGCTTACATTGCGCCGGATGGCGAACAAGATTTGCAAACAAGCATGTGGTATAGTGTAGTTCCTCCTGTACTGGCAATTCTTCTGGCTTTTTTGACGCGGCATGTCCTTCTGAGTCTGGGAATTGCCATTATAGCAGGAGGTTTGCTGACTAAGGTTCCGCAAAGCCCCTTGAGTGTGGTTGCCTGGCTGGAGGGTTTTAAATCAGTAGGTATTTATGTGGCGGCCACTGTTACAAGCAGAGCGAATTTGCAGATACTTGCGTTTCTGCCGCCAATCTTCGTGATGATAGAGATAGTCATAGCCTCCGGAGGTTTTAAGGGAATCATTGTGTGGCTCTTGAAGTGGGTAAAAGGCAGGAAATCCACACAAACGGCAACCGCACTTATGGGAATACTGTGTTTCATTGACGACTATACTAATGCCATAATCGTTGGCTCGATGATGCAGCCAATCACCGACCGGTTTCGTGTCAGCCGTGAAAAGCTCGCCTTTCTTGTTGACGCCACCAGCGCACCTATAGCAGGACTCGCAGTGATTAGCACCTGGATAGCCTATGAAGTAGGTCTTCTGAGCCAAATCGCAGAGGAGCTAAACATTGACAGAAGCGGATATTCACTGTTTTTCGACGCACTGAGTTTTCGTTTCTATTGTCTGCTGATGATTGCTTTTGTCTTTTTGCATATTATTTTTGGCAGAGATTTCGGTCCGATGAAAACTGCTGAAGACCTGGCCAAAAATGCACCCGATGAAAGGAACCAAGTCGGCCTGTCTCAAAATGCTTCTGATTCTGCTCAAATCGCTGTCGGACAGCAATCCTCACGGGCAATCAAGGCACTTATCCCATTGGGCGGACTAATATTGTTTCATATAACCGGGCTTTGGATCGATGGCGGCGGGCCTGCTATGCTTCGACAAGGCGGTTCACTTCTCAGTTGGGTTTACTGGCGTGACGTTATTAGCGCCGCCGAAAATACACACCTGATTCTCGACTTCGCAGCACTCTTCGGTCTGGCATTGGCCTTGCTGTGTTCGCAGCTCTTCGGTTCACTGCGTGTGCTCGCTATTAGCAATTGCTTCAAGCGAGGTGTCAAGCGGGCTATGATCCCCTTTGTCATACTTATTCTTGCCTGGTCGCTCAAGAATTGCTGCGACAGCCTGAAAACCGGAGAGTTCCTGACGGCAATTCTTGCCGGTAGAGTCTCACCTCATTGGTTTCCGCCGGCAGTTTTCTTTGTTGCCTCGGTGACCTCATTTGCCACGGGCACGAGCTACGGTACGATGGCCATTCTCATTCCCACTGCCATTCCAGTCGCATTTGCGCTCGATGGTGACACCTACGGTCTGACCACAATGATAAGCCTCGGCGCAGTCCTGGATGGCGCAATCTTTGGCGACCATTGTTCGCCCATCTCGGATACGACGATTATGAGTTCCATTGCCAGTTCCTGTGACCTCATCGAGCACGTTCGTACGCAATTACCCTACAGCCTGTTTGTTGCCGGGCTTGCTTTGTTCTGTGCTTACCTTCCCAGTGCTTTTGGTCTTGCACCTGGATGGAGCTTTGCTCTGGCAATATCAGTTATGACATGCTTTTTTATCGCTCTCACTCGATACAAGAATGCATAGCAGAAATGTCAGAACTAATATTATCCTGCATTGAAATATGATATGAGTAACCGCCAAATAAGCAACCGTTAACCACTTTCTAAACGATGCCGACCATCTTTGCTTGCTTTGCTTGAATTTGTAAGCCTTGAGATATTGATTTATACATAATCCCTGAATAACACTTCTTCTACGACGGCTATAACAAACACCTCATTGTAATTGAATATGGGAAGTTCGGGGGATTATTATCGGAATTGAAGCAGTTATCTCCATAAGCATTATACGGTCAAAAATGCGCAATTATGCCGTTTATCCCCCTATTATCGGGGCTTATTAAAAAACTGCCGATTGTTATTTTTTTGGTCTATTAGCTTGACGAAACACCTTTATTATGATAAAAAAATGCTCTATCGCTGGCGGTCTCACGGAGGATGTATTTCTGATTTTTTACACCATAGAGGGGTGTATCATAGCGGGGGAAGGATCCTTTTTTTCGTATTAATATACTACTTTTGGAATATAGCCTTTTATGTATATTATTAGGTCTAACTACAAGCTATTACGGCAGAGATCGTTTTCTTTGGCATATAAGGCTTCAGGTAGAATACCGCTTTGGTCCATTTGGATCCTGGCCGTTGTGCTTTTGGTGTCTGCCGGCATAACTTATCGTATTTTGGCATCTGGTCTGGAACGCGTTGTTAGTAGAACTATCAAACTTCCCGTGCCGTTGAGTGCTTTCCCTTTGCAGATTGGTAATTGGTCGGGAAAAGACCTGTCAATTCCAAGTACTACTGATGAATATATAAAGAAGAACTTTGCGGATGATTATTTCAGCAGACGATATATTAATTCTGTCACCGGGGCCTGGGCTAACGTCTATGTCGTATATTGCTCGTCCCGGCCTGGAGGTATATTAGGTCATCGGCCTAAGGTGTGTTATCCTGTAAATGGCTGGACCCACGACGGCACCGAACTTTTGCAGTTTACCTCTCGAGGCGGCCGACAAGTACCTTGTTTGATGCATCGCTTCCATAAGCCTCCAATGAACAACCAGACTGTTGTCTTGAACTTCTATGTCTTAAACGGCAAACTTACTGCTGACGAAAAGGACTTTTCCGGCTTATTTGGGCAAAGGCTCAACCTTGCGGGTGACTTAGCTCAGTACGTGGCACAGGTACAGATAAGCTCGGAACTGGCAAATTCTGTCCGAATGATGGCAAATGATGTAGTTGATTTGATTCTGAATTATCTCCCGGACCAGAATGGTAAAGTCCGTGCGGTTGATGATAACAACCTCTATAGAAAATAGTGTTTTAAAATTGGCTATCTTGAAACCGATGAATGCAGGAATCGGATGGCGATAATAATAAGTTGTATTTTTACTCGAAGTTACATTGATTTTTCAATGCAACCGACGGGGACGGAGTATAAAAAACCAAATAATAGGTTCTATGTACACTATAAAAACATGCAGGCACGATAGTGTAGTCATATCTTCCTTTGCTGATAGTGAATTCAACTGCAAAAATTAAGCTCTGAGAAATCAAAGAAAGAATATAGTTGCAAGCCGCAAAAGATAGTGTACTTATATTAAATTGCTAAATACGCTAACAAAGCTGTCTGATAAGGAAAAGGACAATGAAAAAATTTGCTTTGATCGGTGCTGGAGGCTATATAGCGCCCCGGCATATGAAAGCAATAAAGGAAACAGGGAACGTTCTTATTGCAGCATTGGATCCTAATGACTCTGTCGGTATTATTGATTCATACTTTCCAAATGCTGATTTTTTTACAGAGTTTGAACGTTTTGACAGACACCTTGAAAAATTGCGACGTGAAAACAACCAGCGTATTGACTATATTAGTATTTGTTCTCCCAACTATCTTCATGATGCTCATATTAGGTTTGCTTTGCGAATAGGAGCGGATGCTATATGTGAAAAGCCGTTAGTATTGAATCCTTGGAATGTGGATGCAATTGAGGAGATTGCCAGGGAGACAGGGAAAACGGTTAATACGATTCTACAGCTTCGGTTGCATCCTGCTATATTAGATTTGAAGGAACGCGTTGATAAATCGCCAAAAGGAAAGAAGTATGACATTGACTTAGCCTATATTACCGCTCGCGGGCATTGGTACATGATTTCATGGAAAGGTAATGTTTCCAAATCAGGGGGTGTTGCCACTAACATTGGTGTACATTTTTTTGATATTTTGCAGTGGATATTTGGTGAAGTTAAATGCAATGTAGTTCAATTGAATGAGCCACAGAGAGCTGCGGGATTTCTTGAACTCGAACATGCTCGGGTCAGGTGGTTTCTATCGATAAAGCGAGATGATTTGCCGCAAGAACCCGAACATGGGAAACCTGCGGCGTATCGCTCTATGACTATCAATGATGAAGAAATTGACTTTTCATGCGGTCTTACTGATCTTCATACGAAAAGCTATCAGGAAATACTCAACGGCAGGGGGTTTGCTTTGCAGGATACAAAACCTTCAGTTGAAATTGTATCAACAATTCGACGAGCTAAAACTGTAGGTTTGAAAGGAGATTATCATCCATTATTGAAACGTTCCAAACGTTAGTTATTTTTGTATGATGATTATATTCCATTAATGTCAATACTGAGCAGTATGTCGAATAAAAAAGAGTAGTAAAGAAAGAATACGTAATGACAAAGAAGGAATTGATGGATTACCGAAAGCCACAAAATAAAGAATATTTTGTACACGAGTCTGCCTATGTGGATCAGCCGTGTGAGATTGGCAGCGGTACAAAGATTTGGCACTTCTGTCACATAATGAAAAACGCCGAAATCGGCAGGAACTGTATATTCGGCCAAAATGTAAATGTGGCCAGCGGCGTAGTTATCGGCAACAATGTAAAAGTCCAAAATAATGTTTCTATTTACACTGGTGTGATAGTTGAGGACGATGTTTTTCTTGGTCCGAGCTGTGTTTTGACAAATGTTACAAACCCACGGTCGCAAATTGTACGTCATGATTTATACGAGAAAACGGTTTTTCGCCGTGGGGCAACTGTCGGTGCGAATTCTACCATTGTCTGCGGAATTGAACTTGGTCGGTATTCGTTCATAGCAGCCGGTGCGGTGGTGACTAAAGATGTGCCGGATTATGCATTGGTTATGGGTGTACCGGCACAACAGGTTGGCTGGATAAGCCGGCATGGTATTCCTCTTCCGGAGCCGGATGCTGAAGGCATTATGATTTGTCCGGAAGTGGGCTATCGTTATAAAGAAGTCGAACCGGGAGTGCTAAGATGTTTGGATTTAGATGAAGATGTGTCTTTGCCGCCGGAAAAAGCTACAGGTAAAGCTTCGTACACAGATATTAAAGGAAAATAAACGACGATACCGACTTTAGCCGTGAAAGCTGACATCATGAACGTGCCTTTATTAGATTTGAAAGCCCAGTACACAACAATAAAGGATGAGATTGTGAGGGCTGTTTCCGGAGTGCTCGAATCTCAGATATGTATAGGCGGCCCGAAAGTCGCCGAGTTGGAAGAAAAAGTAGCTGCAATCAGCGATTGTAAATTCGCGGTTGGTGTTTCCAGTGGAACAGATGCAATTTTGAACAGTCTGATGAGCTTGGATATAGGAAGTGGTGACGAGGTTATAACTACCCCTTTTACGTTTTTTGCAACGGTTGGTTGTATTACCCGTGCCGGCGCAAAACCGGTATTCGTGGATATCGATCCGCAGACTTTCAATATCAAAGCAGAGTTTATAGAATCGGCGGTGACGGAAAGGACTAAAGCTGTTATGCCTGTCCATTTGTTCGGACAAATGGCTGATATGGATGCGATTATGGAAGTTGCAAATAAATATAATCTTGCGGTCATAGAAGATGCGGCGCAATCGATTACGAGTACATACAAAAACAGGAAAGCAGGCAGTATCGGAACTGTTGGCTGTTTCAGCTTTTTTCCCAGTAAGAACCTTGGCTGTGCAGGTGATGGTGGTATGATTGTCACCAACGACGAGGACTTGCACGACCGGCTCAAAATAATGCGAAACCACGGCGCTAATCCCAAATACTATCATAAATATATTGGCGGCAATTTTCGACTCGATCCGATTCAAGCGGCGATTCTTTTAGTCAAGCTCCGGCATCTGGACAGTTGGTCGCAGGCTCGTAGAAGTAATGCTGCCTTTTATGATGAAAAGTTCGCAGGTACGGTGGTCAAAACACCGTGTATCGACCCGGATTGCGTAAGCGTATATAATCAATATGTAATCAGAGTTCCTAAAAGAGATGAGCTGGTCGCTCATCTGAAGGATAAAGGAATTGGTTGTGCGATATATTATCCTGTTCCTATGCATCTGCAGGAATGTTTCGGATATCTCGGTTATAAAATGGGCGATTTCCCGGAAGCGGAGAAAGCAGCAAAGGAAGTTCTTGCCATTCCAATCTATCCAGAGCTTACGGATGAAATGAAAAATCACGTCTCAGAAGCCATCATAGAGTATTTGACATAGTAGCCTGAGAATACAGCCTCCTCATAAAAGTAAAATCAATTAAAATATCAGGTGCTGATATCAATAGGCTGAAAGTTTTATTTCTTACTCCATGGTATCCTACGGAAGATAATCCAGTAAAGGGTATTTTTGTTAGAGAGCATGCCAAAGCGGCATCTCTTTATAACGATGTAGTTGTAATGCACCTTAATGGATGGGATAGTGAACTTAAGGGGCTATATAACTGTAAGGAAAAAATAGAAGACGGAATAAGAACTATAATGCTCAAGTTTAGGTCCTTTCCTATTCCTATGATGTCTTCCTTAAATCGCGTATTATCAGTAGTTTTTATTTGCAGAAGGTTGGCAAGAGAGGGATTTAAACCGAATGTAATTCACGCTAATGTTTATTCTGCTGGTGTACTGGCCGTAATCTTAGGCAAATTATTTAGAATACCTGTTGTAATAACAGAACATTTCGGTGCTTTTGCCTGTCGAACGTTATCAAAAAAACAAATAAAAAAAGCAAGATTTGCTATGAGAAGAGCCAAAATGATTCTGCCGGTAAGTGACGCCTTAAAAAAAGGTATTGAATTATATGAGATTGACAATAGATTCCAGATAGTTCCCAATGTGGTTGATACAAATATATTTCATTATGATGTTCAAAGCAAAAAAGATATAGCTGTCAAGAGAATTCTTCTGGTGGCATTGCTTTCTCCTGTAAAAGGAGTACCTTATCTTTTTCAGGCATTGCTCATATTGAAAAAGAAAAGAAACAACTTCTTTTTAGATATTATTGGGGATGGACCAAATCGGAAAGAATACGAAAGTCTGGCTCTTACGTTAGGAATTGATGATAAAGTCTGTTTTCACGGCATAAAATCAAAGCAGGAAATAGCCGAGTTTATGGATAAGAGTCATTTTTTTGTTTTACCAAGTCTCTCGGAAACATTCGGAGTTGTTTTAATTGAAGCATTGGCATCCGGATTACCTGTTATCGCAACAAATGAAGGCGGGCCAAATGAGACAATTACGAAAGAGGTAGGGATTTTAGTTCCACCTAAGGACGTTCACAGCTTAGCAGAGGCTATCGATAATATGTTAGATCATCACATGGATTATTCACCGGAGAAGATTTCTCAATATGCTAAAGATAAATTCAGCTGTGAAACGGTGGGAAAGACATTGGATGATATTTATCGGCAAGTAGGGAAATTATGAAAGCAGAGAGCAAAGTGCTAGAAGATTTCTATCTTCTATCCGAGTATCTTGGAAATGAAGGAAGGATCGATGACGTAAACGAATTTAAAAGCAATTTTTCAGCTTTTTTATCACATGCTAGTCATATAAAAGCATATGATTTTGTAGCTCCATTTTGTGAGAATAAGAAGGTCTTAGATGTGGGTTGTTTCATAGGTTATGGTGAGACACGCATTTTTTCAAAAGCAAAGGAAATTATTGCGATTGATAGTGATGATAACGCACTTGAATTTGCCCGTCAAAACAGATTTCTTCCTAATGTTAATTTTAAAAAAGTAGATGCAAAGTATCTGCCCTTTTCCGACGAAACTTTTAATATAGTTATTGCTTTTCAGCTTATAGAACATATTCCTCCTGATGAAACAGGTCGGTTTCTTTCTGAAGTCCAAAGAGTGTTAAAAATGAACGGTTTGCTATTCATTGTCACTCCGAATCGTAAATTTCGATTGTTGCCTTTTCAGCGACCGTTTAATTCAGAACATTTTCGAGAGTTCACTGCGAAAGGGCTTTATAAAATTTTACAGACCAACTTTAAGGATGTTAAGGTAAAAGGCCTTCGGGCCAAGGAATGGAT
>CAZIAN010000095.1:0-12662 GCA_964537355.1 uncultured Pirellulales bacterium
GTTTTACGCCTCGCTCATTGCCTCTATCGCGCTTTTTATTCACCTGATAATTTCGAAAAAACTGATTTTACTAAAGTCCTTATCGAAAAAAGATTATTTACACTCTGCTATCCTGGGTTTCCTAAATCCGTTCCTATACTACCTTGTCGTACTTAACGCCTACAACATACTCACCGCCCAGGAAGCCATGACAATAAACTGGCTCTGGCCCATGACTCTCGTTATGCTGTCGATCCTCTTACTGAAACAAAAAATCAAAACAAAGGGCATCATAGCGATTACTATCAGCTTTTTCGGCGTATATATAATTGCCACGAGAGGAAATCTTTTAGGATTTAAATTCACCAACCCGGTCGGTGTATTATTGGCATTGGGCAGCACTATAATATGGTCGTTATTCTGGATTTATAACACAAAAGACAAAAATGATGAAGCAGTGAGATTGTTCCTGAACTTCACATTCGGCACAATATTTATTTTCATATCGATACTGTTTTTCGATAAAATGAAAATGCCCGATATCAAAGGTATGCTCGGAGCTGCCTATATCGGATTATTTGAAATGGGTATTACTTTCCTGTTATGGCTGAAGGCACTAAAATTATCGAAAACAACCGCGCATGTAGCGAATTTAGTTTACTTAGCTCCGTTTTTATCTCTTTTCATAATCTCTTTAGCGGTTGGTGAAACGATCGTCTTATCAACGATAATAGGTCTGATTTTTATTGTCGGCGGAATAATACTACAGAAACTTTAACCAAAGAAACTAAAGGTTCCCTAAAGGCAAACATAATGGCAACAAACAAAAAATGTTTATTAGTGACAATCTTTGCAGCAGCTTTAATTGCTGTAGCTGTAAGTTGTGCAGGTTCGGATAAGTCAATCAAGAACAGCTCATCCGCCGGTATAAACGCAGAGACAAAAATCCTAAGCGTTCTTGAGGATATGTTTAATGATAAAAACTTTGCGATGTGGAATATTACACCGGAAGAAGGCAAGCTTCTGCGAATACTAACGGAAACGGCCGGAGCCAAAAACGTCGTCGAAATAGGCACCTCAAACGGCTACTCCGCCATTTGGTTCTGTCTTGCTCTTCGTACGACAGGCGGCAGGATAACAACCCATGAAATCGACCCCTACCGCATTTCGCTGGCCCGTGAAAACTTCAAAAACGCCGGTGTCAGTAATCTCGTAACTATCGTCGAGGGCGACGCTCACAAAACAGTTACCCGGCTAAAAGAACCTATTGATATCCTCTACATAGATGCCGACAAAACCGGATACTTCGATTACTTCACAAAACTTCTTCCCTTAGTGCGTCCGGGCGGACTCATCCTGGCTCATAACACTACTGACCAGGCATCCCAAATGCAGGACTACCTAAAGGCTATAACCAGCAATCCTGAGCTGGAAACTATATTCCTATACAAACAACCCAGCGGTCTTGGCGTTACCCTTAAGAAACGCAGATAAACAATGAGCCAAATATTATATACCTTTAGCCGGCTTATACATTCTTGGGTACAACAAACGGCTTACGATACGGACGCGTCAGAAATTTATTTGCAGCATGGTTATCCACGAACTTCTCGGCCGATGCATCGAATTCGAGTTTAGGCCCGAGTCGATACGTGCTTCTCGCAGGGTCAACACCGATGGCCTTGGTATTCTCCAGAACCGTCTTTACGCTGTCGCAAACGATTTCGCAGTCACCGAGTTTTTCGGCATCCTTACCGAAAGGAACTTCTTGTCCCATTCGGTAGGAAATATTACCCAGATGGCAAAGAGCACTGGATAAATGAGCCTCATGAATATCGGCATAGAGGTCCTTGCGTTTTCGGCTGCGTACGCAACTTATGAAGTTCTCAAAATTGCTCTCTGTTCGTCTTCGATATTCCACATCAACAAGAGATTCGCCTTTGTCACTTCCTTTAGGATAGAACTTTCCGTTTTTGATAGCACCTTCTTCAAGGTAGAATTCGTTGGTGACCTGGTTTGGGAAGTCTTTATATTTGCCAACCAGACCACGAGTCTCAAAAACTAAAAGCGTCCCGTCATAATCATATATGCATAACTCCTGATTTGGTGTCTGGGCCTGATCCTTAAAATAATTCGGCCCTTCGACCCATCGTCCACCCATACTTATTACACTTTTAGGCAGGGTAGCACCTTTAATGGCCCAGCGTGCGATGTCCATTTGATGCACGCCCTGGTTGCCTATATCGCCGTTGCCGGTGTCCCAGAACCAGTGCCAGTTA
The DNA here is from genome assembly GCA_964537355.1 of uncultured Pirellulales bacterium. Classification (GTDB taxonomy): domain Bacteria; phylum Planctomycetota; class Phycisphaerae; order Sedimentisphaerales; family Anaerobacaceae; genus NIOZ-UU13. The sequence goes on from CAZIAN010000095.1 coordinate 2,259, forward strand.
TAGTGGACCAGGTTCTCGTGATAAGGCTGAAGCGGAGCCGGGCCAAGCCAGATATTAAAATCGAGGTTTTCCGGAGGAGTTTTAAAAGGCTTGTATCCAATGCTCCATCTCGGCTTACAACAGTAACCCTTCGAAACAAGCAATTTGCCGTATTTGCCGCTCTGGACAGCGGCAATCTGGTGTGCCCAGCCGTTACTGGCACGACTCTGCGTTCCGTGCTGAACAATTCTCTTGTACTTGCGCGCAGCCTCGACGCATTTGCGTCCTTCAAACACATTATGACTGCACGGTTTTTCGACATATACGTCCTTGCCTGCCTGGCAGGCCCAGACAGTAGCAAGCGAGTGCCAGTGGTTGGTCGTAGCGATGGAAACAGCATCAATGCTTTTATCATCCAGCAACTCTCGAATATCGATATATGTATCAACATTTTCGTTATTGTCCTTAAACGGTTTGGCTCGGCGCTCAAGCACTTTCGCGTCAACATCACAAAGCGCAGCCACTCGCACACCTGATATATCCCGGAATTCTTTAATGTGTGAGCCGCCCCGGCCATTGATACCAATTACAGCCACCTGAACAACATCGTTCGCACCTCGGGCACGGGAAAAAGGACTGGCCATTGTCAGACCAACACCTGCGGCCAAGGTATGTTTCATAAAATTTCTACGTGTGATAGGCTTCATTTTCATCCTCCTGTTTGAACTTGTGATAAATTTAATGGCTCGGACTCTTTACAAGCCAAAATGCTATTATTCATTAAATTATGCGTAGTTTCTTTGGAATATATTATGAGAATAACACCCTCAGAAAACATTCAATAAGGTAATCTAAAAGAAAAATAAAAGCAAGCAACAAATTGAAAAAATCAAAAACTTCAGCCCTTATCCCTGAGTCTTTAGTATTTTTCCTCACCTAACGATTTCTTCGATTGTTCGAGCAACGATATAATCAGGGAGCTTTCTCAGGCATGGTTCTGCCTTATAAGCAGATATAATGCTCTTATCTGGAAATGCTCCGAGTTCTTTGATAAGCTCTTCAGCCAGGAATCCCAATCTATACTCCATTTCTCCTGTCTGAGCTTTACAGCGGGCCGCTTTCACCAAATTCTTAAATTCTGCCCGGCTGTCATACCAATCAAGCTGCAATTCCAATTCAAAGGCTTCCCTGGACCGACTCTGGTCAAAACAATATTGAATGCCAAATGGATTATATGTCTCGATTCGTTCATCTACAAAAGCAAGGCAAGCTTCTTTGTATGCTGCATATTTTTCATTATCAAAATCCTCGAATCCGCGTTCAAAAACCTCTTTGGCCAGCAGTTCTTCGATTTTACTTACTAACAATTCCTTGTTGGCTTGAAGCCGATCATAAAGGGCTTCATAATACGCCTTCAAAAGTAAGCTCGTATCTGTCATCAGTTTTTATTATCTCAATCCCAAGTGAATTACCTGCTATCGACATTTTGGACAAGCCTATTATACTATGCAAAACCTTCTAATACTATCGATCACTGGCGTCAAAAGCCGTATTTTAATGGCCCAATTTTTTAAGGGCATATTTTTCAAAAGGATACGAATAGCCTTTCAGATTTTATTATAAAGGTATTGACAAAAACCGCAGCAAAAGTCAAATTAATGTCAACGTTTGGAAATATTTAATATAAAGCTTTTAACACCTTTTGGGAGAATAATCATGAGAGTTGATGTTAGTTCTGTTGATGTATGGGCTGTGAGTATTAAGGACAAACCTGGTTCGTTAGCCGAGAAACTCGAAGCTCTTGCTCAGGCGGATATTGATCTTGAATTCATCATTTCCCGCCGTGTACACGAAAAGGCCGGAAAAGGCTTGGTATTCGTTACGCCTATTAAGGGACCGAGGCAGATAAGGGCCGCCAGGAAAGCTGGTTTCGAGAAAACCAAGTCGCTACACGGAATCCGAATCGCTACCGGCAACAAACCCGGCTATGGTGCTGAATTGACGATGAGACTGGCCGAAGCTGGTATCAATCTTCGAGGTCTTTCCGGTGCAGCAATCGGCAACCGTGCCATTTTTCATATAGCCTTCGACTCCATCGATGATGCAAAGAAAGCTAAGCACCTGCTCAAGCGCAAGTAAATCCGCGTCCATCGGTATGATTTATTTTCTGAGCGGAAAAATCTCCGCAAGAGTTTGCGAAAGCTGTTCGATTGCAAGGCTTACCTGCTGAGATATTGACTGGCCAAGTTTTATTTGGGCAGGTTGAATTCCAATAAAATATACATCAATATTAATTTCCTGACAGACCATATCAACAAATAATCGTGGTGATAGACTGTGGGTTGAAATTACATGTGAGCTTAACTGATCTGGTTCAAATATTCTTATAGTTCCCGGCGCATCTCCGAAATCAATAGCATCAATGACAACTAAATTCTGTGGAGCTTTTTTTATAATCGTCTGAATATAATTTTCAGGTACAGTGCCGGCATCTATCAGGTCGGCACAGATATTCTCGTGTTTGAGCTGCTCACAAACAAGCGGCCCGGCTCCGTCATCGCCTTTTATAATATTTCCAATACCGACAATAACGGTTGCAGAATTGCGCAATATATTTAGCTGCTGGAGAAGTGATTGTTCGGTGCTCATAGCATTAATTCACAATATGCAAAGCAAATAAGGGAAACCTGCTACTCTCAATATAAATCATTGGAATCCCTTGCTATAGTTTTACTTTTTCAGTTTTTGAGTATCACTATTTATAGCCGAATGTTCAATTCGCATTTGCATTTAGGACAAAGGATTCGCATAAAATCACTCGTTTGGACATCTTTGCCGCTTTGTTGCTGCTCAACCTCCTGTGGCTCTTTGTGCAGTTCGTTACTCTTGGCTATCAACAAAGAAGGATTGGTATAGGCTAATGCCCCAAGCTTTTCATAAAGCCAAATAAGATGTTTTTTTGTCCCTATCGTTTCACCGCATTTTTCACAAAGCTGAAGTTCGAAATCATGAGTCTCTATGGTATCTTCTCTGTTCAGTACGGCCAAATCCCATTCATTTGAGAGTGCTATGCCTGTTTCTGTTGTGCAGTTGGCTTCACAATTCCCACAAAAAATACAGGTATCGTATCGGTGTGTGATTCTGCGTACAGGTGGTGTGGCTTCAAGGTCGTCCTCCATGCTTAAACATCCCGGGGTAGGACAGACATTCACACATGCCCCGCAGCCGATACACGTTTCGAGGTCGAATTCAGGCTTACCTCTGTACTTTTCCGGCACTACACAAGGTGTAGCTGGAAACCGAGTCGTAAATCGCGGTGAAAAGACCGCCGTCACAGCTTCCTTCAGTTCTCTTAGCTTTGGCAAACGCAATTTTGTACTCCCGCAGTTTATAGTTAATCGGTTATTATTTGTTGATACAGTAATTAGATTCTTTTAATGGTTATCAATTTCCTCTGCGTATTTGTCAACGACGCTGTTCTCCCACAATTCCACACCCGAAGCATGTGCACCTTTTGCGATTGCATGTGCGGCGGTTGGTGAAGTGATCAATATAAAAACAGCACAGATTATCGCTTTCATACTCAAAGCCGACAAGCCGCAGACTAATGCAACACCAATTAACAGCATAAATGTGCCGAGTGTTACACATTTTGTTGAGGCCTGCAGGCGGTTGTAAACATCAGGGAAACGAACTAAACCTATACAACCGAAAATATCGAACAATATTCCAATTATTATTAAAATGTATCCAATAATATCAATCATCGAAACTTCTACCTTCCAAAAATTTTGACAAAGCTATTGTCCCAATAAAGCTCAACAGCGCCCATGCCAGGGCATTATTGAGGTAAAAATCTTTACCGGTCGCCAATCCGAGGATTGCACAGAAGCCTACTATAATGGTGCCCAAAATATCAATCGCAACCGTTCTGTCCGGGGCACTGGGGCCACGGCCTATCCGGTAAAGACATAAAAAGCAACATATACATAAACCAATATAAAATAACGTTATCATAGCCATCTCTTTCTATTCGAAAATCTTTTTCAAGAACCACTCAAACCTCTGGGCAATGTGCATGGTTGCCTGCTCGACATCATCCGATTTGACGTAAATCCAGTGAATGTACAAAAAACCATCGTCTGTCAAATCCACCGTCAAAGTACCTGGCGTCAGAGTAATGGAATTGGCTAACGCGGTAATTCCTGATTCTGTTTTTAGAGTTGTTTTTATTTTTACGATTCCGGGTTTTATCGGCATCTTGGGATGCAGGGCTCTGTAAACAACATCCAGATTAGCCATCAATACATAATAGAAAAACACCGGCATATAAACCAGGAACCAGAATATACGCACCGGGGAGATAAATATGTGATGCTCCTTGGGTAGTATTTCGTGAAACATAATCGCAACGAATATTGAAGCTATAAAGCCTGCGATTACAACCTGGCGGTCGATTACAACCTGACCGTCGATTTTGACAAAAGGCCATGTCAACAATATCCAAATAACAAAAGCCAGAACAAAATATATCAATCGTCTCATATGTTTACACCCTTAATTCTATAACGTTCCGATTATATTAGCGGAGTAATTAAGTCCATCAGTCAACACCTTAACAGCCGGTTCCAGAATACTTGCCTTCAAGCCAGGCACCAGCACGAGCGCTCCCATAAGCAGGCATAAACAGGCCAAAAATACCATCGCAACAAGCATAAAACCTTTATTTTCTTTTATTTGCCGGAGATTTTCAGGCAGATCACCAAGAAAGACATATCGCTGAATCTTTAGAAAAGAGATAAGCGTCACAAGGCTGACGACAACCGTAACTACAGCCAACCACAAAAATCCCGCCTGAACCGAAGCGATTACAAGTATCATTTTGCTCCAGAATCCGTTGAATGGCGGTACACCTGCAATAGAAGCCGACGCTACGGTACACGTTGCCCGCGTAAAAGGTAATTTCTCGGCAAGCCCACCCAATTCCTTGAGTTGCCTTGTCCCTGTGGACATCTCCACCGAACCACTCGTTAAAAACAACAACGATTTGAAGACTGCATGGTTGACAAGGTGAAACATGCCTCCCAAAATCGCCATTGCCGCCCACTCAACCTTGCCATTGTTGGCAAGTATCAGCGCCCCGATACCTAATCCAAGAATAACATAACCCATTTGTGATATGCTATGATAAGCCAAAAGACGCTTGAAGTCCCATTGACCCACAGCTAAGAATACACCAACAACCATACTCAGAACACCCAATGTAATCAATACCCAGCCAACGGGTACTGATACACCGAAAACGTTGAAGATAATTCTTGCAAGTGAATAGACGCCAAGGGCCTTAATCAAAACACCGGAAAGCATTGCGGAAATAGGAGCAGGCGCCGATGGGTGTGCATCAGGCAGCCAGGCATGGAACGGTACGAGGGCGGCTTTTAATCCAAAGCCGGCCATAAACATGGCCAGTGCTAAGGCAAGACCCGCATTTAGACCCGAATCCTTAATTGCCTTTGAAATGAAGGCCATATTAAGGGTGCCGGTATTGCCATAAATAAGTGCAATCCCAAATAGAATAAATACCGAAGCGATACTGCCTAATACCATATATTTAAAAGATGCTTCAAGCTCTTCGTGATCACAGCCAAAACCGACAAGAGCATAAGATGCAAGTGATGCAATTTCCAGAAAAACAAACAGATTAAATATATCTCCGGACAGCACGACACCGTTCATACCCGCGACCATAAGCAGAAACAGGCTCAGATATTTTGTCTTGGCTGTGTATTGTTCCATATACCTGATGCTAAAGAGCATCGCAGCAGCGGCTACGACATTAATAGCCAAAAGCAAAAGAGAGCTTAAGCCGTCAAGGACAAGATTAATACCAAGCGGGATAGACCATTTACCTATTTCATAAACCTCGGTTTTACCAATAGAAGCAACAGCAAAAACAAGCAGTAAAATTGTTACCAGATTAGCCAAGGCAGTTGCGGCAGCCTTGCCTTTTCTGCCGAACATCGGAAGCACAAAAGCTATTACTAAGGGAACAGCAATAAAAAGGGGCAGCGGTATGCTCATCCTTTTAATCTCCTTATTTGGGTTATATCAAAGGTGCCGTATTTTTCGTAAGTTCTGATACATATCGAAATCATAAGGGCCAATGAACCTAAACTAATAACAATCGACGTCAGTACAAGGGCCTGAGGCAATGGATCCACAGAGTTGTTGACAAAACCGGCCGCAACCTGCTGCATTACCGGATCATACTGAGCCCTGTCGATTATCGGAGCTATCCCGCCAATACGAAAACCAAGCATAACAAGGAAAAGATTGACGGCATATTCCATGATCAAGATTCCTATGACAATCTTGACCATATTCTTTTTTACGACCGCACAATACAGGCCGAGCATAAACAGTAAAAAACAAAGTGCGTAAGGCATTAATATTACCCCGTTATAAATTCACAATTTACATATTATGTTCTTTTAATATCTTGTTATTATCCCGTCAGAAAATATCCAATAGGATGTATTCTTTATTTCTTAGCTGACGTCTCACGCCTGAAGGTTGATAAAAGAAATATTACCAGAAATAGTGATGAACCGACCTTCAAGCCAATAGCGATGTTCGATAGCGGTATAGTACCGGCGCTTATCAAATCGAACGCTTTGCCCGGCAGATAATTTTGATAGAGGAAATTAGCAAAGAATACCTTGTCACATAAAACCAGACCCAAAACAGCTATCATTGCAAAGAGCAATGCCCCCAGACAATCAAGCTTCGAATCAAGAGCCAAAGGCAGGTCCTTTTGCACAAATTCTCTGCCGAATGCCAGCATAAGGAGCAGATAAGACGATGCTAAAATCACGCCTCCGGCAAAGCCCCCGCCCGGGGTAAGATGCCCGAAAAGAATAATGTAAATACCGAAGAGAACTATCAGCACCTTAACCCAACTGCTGATAGTTTTTACTATTATTGTCATACCTTTCATAAATCAGGTTCCTCCAGCAGTTTTTTTGCTTTTTTTCGTAATATTACAGTTGCTCCTATAATAGCAGTAAACAAAACAGTTGCCTCCCCAAGTGTATCATAGGCACGGAAGTCCAAAATAACAGATGATACGATGTTCGCCGCCCCTGTCCTTTGAAGTCCCTCCCTGATATATGTCCTGGAAGCAGCATCGGGAATTCGTGCAAAGATAGCATTTCCGAAGTCCGGCAATGTCTCAAATACTTTTACGCCGGCTAAAAATATTACGAAAATAATAACAACAGAAACGACCGTCCCGAAGAATTCTTTGTCACCACTGATAAAAGTCAGATCGCGTGAGATTGTAGAGCGAATCAGGATAATCAAAGCCAAAACGTCCACCACAATCTGTGTTATCGCAATGTCCGGCGCCCGTAAAAAAAGAAACATCAAAGAAGCGCCGAATCCGAGGGCACTGATGCAGATTACGGAACTTAACAGATTTTTAGTTTCTATCGCAATAATAGCAGCGATTATCATAAAAATCAGTAAGAAGTAGAAAATATACATATTAACCTCATTGAACTTTGCAAATTACAAATATAATTATCAATAATCCCAAAACTACCCACGTCAAATACATCGGCAGCACACCGGAATGAAGCCATTTCAGAAAACCAGTCAGACCCAGTCCGGCTTTTCCGCCTTGATCGTAAGGATCGAAATATCCTTTTTCCTGACAGGAATAAAGCTGCTTAAGACCGCCCATTCTCGAAACAGTTTTGTAAAAATGTGTCCCGGGTATTCTCATTGATTCATTACTCTGCACTTCACCACAGGTCCATGTGGGTACAATCCTGACATTCTTCGACAACTTCGCAAAAAGCCAGATGAGCAACCCAAGACCGATGCCAATTATTAACAGGATTGTGGAAAGGCCCGACATCCATGTGCCGAAAATTGCGGTACCAGGTTCTATTCCCAACGCAGGATAAATGAAAAGTTTGAGCGGTACGTGGTAGAATACTCCGAAAAACACACAGAGTGATGCAAGCACAACCATTGGAATCGTCATTAACGGGGATACTTCTTTAACATCTTTGAGTTTGTCCGGCAGGCGGGAAAGGAATATCGAATGTATAAGTTTGACAAACGAAGCCAAAGTAAGCGCACTTCCGAACATAGCGCAAGTCAGCCAGATGGGCCATAATGTGGCGGCCGTACCATTAATTTCGGTACCCATCTTAATTACACCCTGATAAATCATCCATTTGGATACAAATCCGTTAAGAGGAGGTATTCCGGAAATACTCAAAGCAGCAATCAGGCATGTAGTAAAAGTAATCGACATCTTATTGCCAAGACCACCAAGCTTGTCCAGTTCAGCAGTCCCGGAAGCCTGCTCGACCGCCCCGCCGCATAAGAATAAACAACACTTATAAATCGCGTTGTTAAGCATATGGAATATACCACCGGCAATACCCACAGGCGTGCATGTTGCTATGCCAAGTATCATATAACCGACCTGGCTGATAGCATGATATGACAACAGCTTTTTCAGGTTGTGCTGAACCATCGCAACCATGACGGCGATAACAATCGTGGCCGAGCCTATGATTGACAATACAACAGTCAAGGCCCCCGGCTGAATATCAAATATTTCACGCACAATAATTACCAGCAGATAAATGCCCAAAAGCTTATCAATCGCGGCGGGCAAAAGCGCCATCACCGAGACCGGCGCATATTCGCCGCTGGTAGGCACCCAAGTATGTAAGGGCAATGCGCCTGCTTTGGTAATAGCGGCTGTCATAAGCAGAAGAAAGGCTATAATCGAATGGGCTGAATTAGTCGCCAGAGTGATATCTGAGATTATAAATGTTCCCGAAAGTTTCCATACCATAAAGACGCCGAGCATGAAAGCGGCATCAGATGCACCTATCATTGCAAAGCTTTTTGTCGCTGCGAAATTGGATTTATTGCCTCCTGTCGTTATTAACATATACAGCGAGACAGTAACAACCTCCCAGAATATCAGCAAAAACAATAAGTGGTTGGAAAGCAGTATGCCCGCAGTGCCGCCTATTGTAAGCAAAATCGCACCATAATACTCATTGATGCGCTTCGTATTTGCACCAACTGATTTAAATGAATATAAGGTTATTAACAGGCCAAAGCCCATCGCAAACATTAATATAAATGCCCCCAAAGGCTTGACTGTCAGCATCAACTCCAGTTCCAGGCCGCCTAAGCTCTCACCCAGATGCAGTATAGGCAATGTGTAGTCAGATTCACCCCCGGTAAATATCTTAATGCCAAGCACAAATGTGACAACAGAAATAATAAATGTCAATGCCCTTGATACCGACTTTATTTTATTCGGCAAAAACAACATCAAAAAGCCCACAATCAGCGGCAAAAAGACAGAGATATAGAGAATATTCATTTCCTTCAATTTAGAAATCCTCCAGCTTAAATTCAGGCGCGCCGATTTCTTTCTTAATTCGTGCAGTTTTCTCACGAGACAATCTCAGCAGCGCATCATAATCATGGACAACATTTTTCCGCCCATCGACAACCGCCAACCTTTCGGTGCAGCTATAACAGGGGTCAACCGCAGCAAGTGTAAGCGTTACATCAGCGATATGCTGACCGATACATGATGCCTTAAACGATGGCACATTGACATAACTCGGTGCTCTGACCTTGTGGCGAATCGGCCTATTGCCGCCGTCGCTTCGAACATAATGAAACGTCTCACCTCTTGGAGCCTCAGCGCGACCACAACCCTCCCCAGGGGGAATTTCCTTAACCTCAATAGCAATAGGACCATCAGGAATTTTTTTGAGGGCCTGCCTCACCATCTTTATACATTCGAATATCTCAAGAAGCCGGACTACAGCTTTTGCAAAAACATCGCCTTCTGTCTGAGTTATTACATTCCAGTCTAAATCGGAGTAAGCCGCATACGGGTCATCATGCCTTGAATCGATAGCAACTCCGCTCCCCCTGGCGGTCGGACCTGTTACCGCGTAGTTGATGGCGTCTTTATTACTAAGTGTACCTACGCCTTTAAGCCGGGCGTGCAGAACAGGGTCGTCAAGAATCGCCTTTGTTAGCATATCTGTTTTCTTTTCGACTAAATCGAGCTCTTTAAGTATCTTGGGGATAAGCTCATTGGGAATATCTTCCCGGCAGCCACCGACCTTAACGTTCCCGTAATTGTTTCTGTTGCCCGTAATTGCCTCCAACAAATCAAGGACCGGCTCACGGTATTTCCACGCCCACATAAAAACGGTGTCATAACCGATAAAGTGCCCGCCAAGGCCTACCCACAGCAGATGACTGTGGATGCGCTCAAGCTCGTTTATAATCGTACGGACGTACAAAGCACGATCAGGCGGTGTTATCCCGGCTATCTCCTCGACGGCATTTATATAAGCCAAAGGA
>CAZIAN010000096.1:0-12634 GCA_964537355.1 uncultured Pirellulales bacterium
GTTACCCTGCCGTCTTATGAAAAGAATGCTTACATCATGTTTCGGTCTTGGCCGGCTGCCGGTCGCCCCGGGCACGTGGGGCTCGCTGCCGGTGGCGATTATTTTCGGCCTGATGTGCCGGTTTCATTTTTCCGAACCCTCTATATCAATCGTAATGGCGGCTCTGGCCATAGCCGGCTCTGTTATTTGTGTAAAATTCGCCCCTGCCGCAATTGCAGCAACGGGCAACAACGATCCCGGCGAAGTTGTTGCCGATGAATTAGCCGGCCAGGCGGTCACTTTTTTGGCCGTTTTGTTTTTAAGTTTGGACACATTTTCGAGCGGGCAAATCTGTATCACGGCGGTGCTCGGCTTTTTGCTGTTCAGATTATTCGATATCGCCAAGCCGTGGCCGATACATAAACTCGAGAAGCTTCCCAAAGGCTGGGGAATTCTCGCAGACGACCTGCTCGCAGGCGTCTATGCCGGCATCGTATTATTTTTCTGCCATGAAATCGGCCTGATGAATTACATAAGCGGAATTTTCCATCCTGAGGATTCATCTCTCAATGTCCCGCACACCGCTGCTTTAGGTATCGTTCAGGGCATAACTGAATTTCCGCTCGCATTATCATCCGGTTTTGGATTGGCGGCTAAGTTGCTTTTTTTGACAGGTTAGAAAACAACAATGGCAGTAGATTATAACGTTGATGTTTGTAAGAAGCTTGAAGCCGAATTTCGCACGGCCCAGTTGCATCGTCCGATGCGCACCGGCCGCTACGATGCGGGTACTGAGCTTACTTACCAGGTCAGCGGTTTCGCCGGGACAGAGCAGGCGAAGGTACATCTGGTTATTGACAAGTTCGTCGGAGGCGGCTTCGCAGGGCAAGTGTACCTTGTAAAAATTAGCGGCATAGATGGCTCGATAGAGGGCCTCCAGGCCGGCCAATCCTATGCGATGAAGATTCTCATTCCACCCTCCGGTTTCTCCCGCCTTTTCCGTAATATCCTGTATTGGATTGGCTTCCAGGGTCCGTTCCAGCTTCAGGTCAATCCCGCCGCATCGAAGGCCGGAGCGCTCTGGCAGAAATTTATCCGCCGCGGTGCAAAAATTCGATTCGGCGATGAATCTGCCGTCAGAGATATTTACGCAACCTTCGTCGACGACAAGCTCGGCAGTTGCGGACAACTGAGCGAATGGATTGAAGGACGAACATGGCGGCTGGAAGTCGATGACCGAGTAGATTTATTGACAAAGTGGCGCCATGGTGAACTGATTGATGAATCCGCCATAAGCGAACTCGGTTCACCGGAATACCGGGCAAAGTGCAGGTTTATGGCCGAATTTGTCGAGCTTCTGCACGACATGGGAGGCCAGGAATTTGCCCGGCAATATGAATGGTCAACATGTAAAAGCCAGCCCAACGTCCTCAAACGCCACGGAACTCATGACAATCCGTCGGGAGGCCTGGTGGCGGTCGATTTCCGGGCTGGCCTTGCCCTGCTGCCGTTTCTGCCGATGAGCCCGGGTGATTTCAAGCTGATTGGCAGAGGATTTATGCGAGGCTCTCTGGTACAGTTCGACCGGGGAGATATCAGCAGGCTGGAAGCTTTCATAAGAGCACACGACGGCGATTTTGCAGATATGAACCAAATGCTGGAGGACCTGAAAACCGCCGAGCAGATTTATCGAAACTCTATTCCGGATATTACGCACAATCATATCCGCCTGCTCTACAGCCACAAGCTATGGTCAACGATTTTTTCCAGCGCCGTAACCGGATGGACTGTGCGTAACATGGTTGACGACCAGCACGAGCACAAGCTGCGCAGCAGCAGGATTTTGACGTTGCTCTTCTTTGTCATTGGAGCGATACCTTTTTTAGGTAAGTTAATTCGCCGAATCTGGGCAAGGGCCGACTGGCGCAGGCATTACTGGCAAATGCTCACGAGCTGGAAATATTTTCAACGTGCCCTCAGAGGCAGGATTGCCGAAAAAGTTATCATTTGGCACAGGGCCGGACGCCTCGACACCGAAGGAGCCCTTAAAGTCGCGGCAAAGCCCTGGCGGTTTTATTGCCACCTGCCGCTGTCGATTTTGCCTGCCGGCCCGCACAGGTTTTTAACCGACAGCAAATTTAGAAAGGACAAACTGGCTTATATATTCCTCCGGCCGTTCAGATTGTATTTCAACTCCCAGCTTCGCGAGCAGTGGCTTCGTGAAATGGTAACCAGCGGACAGCAAAAACATATTCTCAGCGATGAGGACGCACAGACCATCATTTCACAGATCGACGAACCTTTTATCCAGAAGTATCTAAAGAGCCTGGCGGTGCATGTCTGTACTTTGCCGGTAACACAGATTGTCTCTGTCCTGTTAGCAACTATTTTTGTCTGGACTCATCCAGAAATGCCAAGAGCACAGTCGTGGGGTATAGGCTTAAGTATTATTGCATTGTTCCAGGTGGTACCGATTTCGCCCGGCTCATTGGCTCGGGGACTGTATGTATTATATCTTGTAATACGTGAGAGGAATTTCAAGGATTACAATATCGCTGTGTTCCTTGGTTTTTTCAAATATGTAGGTTACCTTGCTTTTCCGATTCAAATGACGCATCATTATCCGGCCCTCGCAAGATTTATGGCGGCCCACTGGGCCACCGAAGCCGTACATATTGTCCCGGTATTCGGTGAACAAGGTGCTCTGCTGGAACATTGGGTATTTGGCTTATTCTATAACCGCCCTTTGACAATACGGCGTCGGATGCAAAAGCGGGCACAGGTAAGGGCACAGATGAAGCCGAGATATTGGCACGTAGGTTTGTGTGCGATCGGGATTGTGGTATTATTAACGTTTGCCGAGTTTCTTTACATAGGGAATGTCGGAGTACCGCCGGGTTTTAATAAACTGTGGTGGCTTGCTGTAATTGTACCGCAGCTTTTAATTTGTGGTGCGGTTGTAACTTTGGGTTGCGGCGGGGCGGTATTAACCAAACGCCTTGCGGCGGCGGCTTTCTGCGGGGTATTGATTGGCGTGATTTCCACAGCCGTTTCAACGATACTGAGCTATAACGGCGGTTTTGTGGCAATCTGCGTATGGCGGGTATTTATTTGTGCAATTATGTCAACTATCGGAGCAATAATCGCCGAGCTTAAACTGCCCAATACGGATATGAAATAATGTCGCCCTTCCTTGATGACGTTTTGTTCAAATATCAAATCAAACTTAAATAATATTCTCGCAGGCGTTCTAACATCAGATTGCCATTGACTACATTTCATATCCCTGGTAAGAACCATAGACCCATAGTGTTTAATTTAAAAAATCTGGAAAAATGAATATTTAGGCGTATAATAGTTGCTCGTTTGATTATATGATATAGAGCCTGGACTTTTTTATGGTTATCGGGGTGTATTCCCGGGGCCTTTTTTGGAGTTTTTCTGTGATGACAACGAATAGTTATAATTCGCTTTGTGATGATTTTTACCTCGATATGTATATTAATACCGAGTTGGAACTCCCTACTGAGCGAGATACGATTCTGTCTTTTTTCGAACGGGTACACAAACAGTACCCGTCTATGGGCCGTTTCTATCGGCGAGATAATAACGAGTATTATCTTGAGGAAGACCGCAACCAGGGACAATATCGCTGGGTCAGTCTCGAAATAGACCGTATCGGCTCCGGAATGGTCAATCCCACTGATTTTGATACGGCTTACAACCAGGACAGATTAGTGCTCGAGCTTGTTCCTTATATGCTTGGAGTAAATCATCTCGATATCGATTCTTTGGATGTTACTTTCGCTATGGATTTTGATTATGCCGGCAGCCATGATGAGGTTATCGCTGAGGCACTGCTCTCTGAGAGCGCGTTTAGCTGCCTTCTGGATTTGCCCGGGGCAAGACCCATCGGCTTTTCACCTTCACTGATAATAGCATTGTCAGAGGACGACCGTATCCAGGGACGAATCAGCATAGACTCAAAAACAAGCGTCTATGAGCCAAAGAAAAAAGGACGATTTACCGAAGAGGCGATAAGCTTGTCTTTTACCGTCCGCAGGTATCCGGCAACGGACGAAAAATTCGATGCGTTAAAATCCTTTGCCCTTCAATGCCGATTGGCTGAAGAGATGATGGCCGAACAAATTGTGCCGAATTTTGTTCAGCCTTTAACCGAGGTAATCGCACAAAAGCGTTTAACATAGATTCACTAAAGGACCTTCGATGGCCATCGAAGCACCGATAAGCAAATTTAAAAAAACAAATTTAAAAATCTTTTTGGGTATTTGCATTGCAATCGCAATTATTTTTGCCTATGACGGCTATCTGAGTAAATACAAGTGGTCGGGGCGTTACAGCTTCTATAAAAAGCAGGTTATTGATAATGACGGCAAACCTACGCCGGCAATGAATTTTAATAGAAAATCGCCGCCGTTTTTTCTGGCCGGGGCAGTGGTCTTCGCAGTGATTCTATATGTCGTAAAGGATAAGAAGCTCATCGCTGATGAAAACGAGCTTGTGATTAGCGATAAAAAAAGAATTCCTTATGATTCAATACAACAAATAAATAAAACATACTTTGAGAAGAAAGGCTTTTTTGTTATTACATATAAAAACAAAGGGGAAGGCGTTGCCAGGCTCAGGCTCAGTGACAGAAAATATGACAATTTGCCGGCTGTTCTCGAGCTTCTGGTGGCAAAAATCAGTTGACTACAAGAATACATAATTTTGCATATTGTGTATTTATCAATCAGCAGGAATTTAAAAGGAACGAATGCAAATGAATCATTGTGTTGTGGGATTACAGTGGGGTGACGAAGGCAAAGGTAAAGTTGTCGACATAATTGCCGAGCAGTGCGATATCGTTGTCAGATACAGCGGCGGTGCCAACGCGGGCCATACGGTTGTCGTCGGCGACAGCAAATTTGCTTTGCACCTGCTGCCCAGCGGTTCAATCAGACCTAATACCATTTGTGTAATCGCAAACGGCGTAGTCGCCGACCCGGAGGTACTGATAAATGGAATCGAGCAGCTTGCAGGAAAAAATCTTTCTCTGGATAACAGGCTTTTAATAAGTGAAAACGTTCACGTTGTGCTGGATTATCACAAAAAAGAGGACCAGTTGCGTGAAGAATCTCTCGGCAAAAGCAAACTCGGCACAACGATTCGAGGGATCGGCCCGTGCTATGCCGATAAAGTCGGCAGAAGCTATGCGGTTCGTATGGCCGATTTTAGGAACCTTAACAAGCTTAAAGCACAGCTTGAAAATATTGTGGAATATAAAAACAAAGTCTTCGGCGCTCTTTACGGAGTCGAGCCGATGAAGGCCGATGAAATCTTTGAAAAGTGTAAATCTTACGCCCACAAGCTCCTGCCATTTATAGCAGATACGACCGAATATCTGCACAAAGCAATTACCAATGGAAAATCCATTCTTTTCGAAGGGGCCCAGGGTTCACTCCTGGATTTGGACCACGGCACTTTTCCATTTGTGACCAGCTCGAACTCAAGCTCACTCGGTATGCCTGCCGGCTGCGGCGTGCCGGCCAGACTTGTTGATAAATTTACTGGCGTTGTCAAAGCGTACTCGACAAGGGTCGGTGCCGGCCCCTTCCCCACAGAACAGGATAACGAGACCGGCCAGTATATCCGTGACAAAGGTCATGAATACGGTACGACAACAGGGCGCCCCCGTCGATGTGGGTGGTTTGATGCCGTAGCTGTATCATACGCCGCAACCATCGGTGCTATTGATGAGATAGCAATGATGCACCTGGATACGCTGGCCGGGCTGAAAGAATTGAAGATATGCAGGGCATATAAAATCAACGGTCAGGAAAAGACATTCTTCCCCGCGAATACGGAAAAGCTCTTACAGGCAACTGCCGTCTATGAAACCGCCCCCGGCTGGGATGAAGATTTGTCCGAAGTAAATGATTTTCACGATTTGCCCACGAACGCCCAAAACTATATCTGCCGAATCGAAGAGTTGATAAGAACACCAATTACAGCCATTGGCATCGGGCCGAAACGAAGTCAGACAATATTCAGGTAACAGATACTAAAAAAAATATCACAAAGTTCAGAAATCCTGAATCCTTACTCGTAGTATGAAATTAATGAAAAGTTTTGAAGAGAAACGTAAAGAAACCGCCGAGCGACTTGGCGTAAAACCCGAGCAGATGCCCCGGCATATTGCCATCATTATGGACGGCAACGGCCGATGGGCACAGCAACAAGGCCTTCCGAGGGTCGAGGGACATAATGAAGGAGGCAAAACAGTCGAGACAATCGCGCTGCGATGTGTCGATTTTGGTGTCGAAACTTTGACTTTATATTCCTTCAGCATAGAGAACTGGAAAAGACCCCAATACGAAATCAATGCCCTTATGCATCTCTATACCCAATATCTTGTCGGGATTCGAGACATGCTCAAGAGAAATAATGTAAAACTTGTTCACCTCGGGCGAAGGGACGGAGTACCGGATTCGGTTTTAGACGAGATTGATACGACAATGGAGCTGACCAGTGCTCATACCGGCATGATACTTGCGCTGGCGCTGAACTACGGGGGCAGAGCGGAAATCGTCGATGCGACCCGGAAAATCGCACAGGAATATCAAAGCGGCGATCTAAGTTTGGATGATATCGACGAGCAGTGTATAAACCAACATCTATATACCGCGGGACTGGCCGAGCCGGACCTGCTGATACGTACTGCAAATGAAATGAGAATCAGCAACTTTCTGCTCTGGCAAATTTCATATAGTGAATTCTACGTTACAAAAACCTTTTGGCCGGATTTCAAACAAACATCTTTGGAAGAAGCAATTCTGGCCTACGCACAACGAAACCGGCGTTTCGGAACTATCAAATAAGCTGATAAGACGATAAGCGCAACTGGAGGACGTATTTACCCATTTTCCGAACCAATACTCTGACCGGAAATAAGAATATATGCTCAAACACAGGTTATTTTTTGGAATTTTGATGTCAGTGCTTTTTATAGCCGTTGTCATTTTCGACGGCTGGCTGGACGGCTCTATAACGGCTTTGGCCAAAGATGATAAACCAATACAGGGAACGGTTTTTTGCCTCCTCATCGCCCTGCTCGCAATCCCCGCCCAGCTTGAATTATCCAAACTTGCCGCCGCCAAAAACCTACATATCTTTACACCTGTTTCAATCATTGCCTCGATTTTGTTCGCAACCAACGGCTATTTGCTGCAGTTTATAGAAATTAAACCCCAAACTTATCTGATCTTCCTCTCGGCATTCGTGTTGTTTGCCTTGCTTTTATATCAGTATATATTCCATAGCATCTCGGGTGTATTGGCTAACTGCGGAGTAAGTTATTTTTCAATTTTATATTTAGGCCTTTTGAGCAGCTTCTGTGTAAGTATTCGGCTCGAATTCGGAATCTGGCCTTTGCTTATGTTCATTTTTGTCGTAAAATCCGCCGATATAGGGGCTTACACGATTGGAAGCATATGTGGAAAGCACAAATTTTCCCCTAAAATAAGCCCGGGAAAAACCTGGGAAGGAATGGGCGGCGCGGTTGCATTTGCAATTATTGTTGCTATTGGTTTCGCCGTAATTTGTGATATAATGTCATGGTGGTTTGCGATAATCTTTGGCCTTTGCCTTGCTTTTATAGGGCAGATTGGAGATTTGGTCGAATCTATGATTAAGCGGGACGCCGAGCAAAAGGATTCCGCAAACAAAGTGCCGGGATTCGGAGGTATATTGGATATTATCGATTCGCCTCTCGTGGCGGCGCCGTTTGGCTGTTTGTTCTTTATGCTGGCCTTTTGATTGAGAAGAGCTTTGGAAGTTAAGATACAATTAGATTCAACCGATAAGCAGCTTGAATTGTTCGGTCCTGCCGACAGTTACCTTCGGCTTCTGAGGGATTCGCTGGGGGTGCACATTACCGCGAGGCAGGGTAATTTAATCATCACGGGCAAAGAGAAAGATGTAGATAAAACCGTTGAGGTCATCGACAAGATGCAAAAGCAGCTTCTCAAAAGCCACTCACTTTCAGCCGCAAACGTAACTACTTTTATACGACAAAGCGAATCACCTGTAATTCCCGAAACCAGCGAATCGATAACCGTCTATGCTCATAAAAAGCTTATTAAACCGTCCACAAAAGGTCAGGCGAAATACATCAAAACAATGCTGACAAACGACCTTACTTTTTGCACGGGACCGGCCGGAACGGGAAAGACTTATCTCGCTGTCGCAATTGCCGTATCAATGCTAAAGAAAAAGCAAATCAGGAGGATTGTCCTGGCACGTCCGGCCGTGGAAGCAGGCGAAAAACTCGGTTTTCTACCAGGGGATATACAGGCAAAGGTCAACCCGTATCTCCGCCCTTTGTTTGATGCACTCGAAGATATGATGGATTTCACCCAGATGAAAAAATTTGTTGAACTGGATATCATCGAGATAATTCCGCTCGCCTTTATGCGCGGCCGAACCTTAAACGAAGCCGCTATTATCTGTGACGAGGCCCAAAACACTTCGGCACTGCAGATGCTAATGGTCTTGACAAGACTGGGACATGGCTCCAAAATGATAATAACTGGCGATATAACACAGATTGACCTCGAACGGGGCCAGAAAAGTGGAATGATCGAAGCGATTGAAATATTGAGACGAATCAAAGGAATAGGCTGTGTGGAGCTAAACCAGAAAGATATAGTCAGACATCGACTGGTACAGAATATTGTGCAGGCTTACAAAAAAAAGGCAAAAGCTGATTAGTTATTACTTCGTTTTATATGGGATAAACAGATGCCGTTTTGGAAGAAAATAAGTCCTCGTCGAATTCAGGTTCGCAAAAATATTTCTGACGACCGTTTTACACGAATAAGCAGCCTGCTTAACACCGATTCTTTAATCTCGATTCTGCTGTGGCTGCTTTTCGTGGTGCTCTGTGTTCCAATCTTGACTTTTGATCTGATACAGCAAGTACGTTATCATTACCTCGACCTGATTTTCACCTCGATAATTGTATTACTTATCTGTCTTGCCATCGCCTTCTATATTCACCACTACCAAAAGCGAATAATAATAAACCACGCAAGAGCGCTGGCGCTTGTCGGTTTATATACCTTGCTGCTGGTAACAACCAAAGTTACCTCTTTACTGTTCAATCATACCTCCGGTGCCACCGGAAGCGCTGTTACCGCTGCCATTATCCTGACAATCGCTTATAACCAGCGCTTTGCAATAGGTATGATTATGTTTTACTGCCTGCTCGGCTGTTTCGCCACAGGAACAATTAACGAATATCAACTGACGGGTATCAACCTGTTTTTGACGATGATTGCAGGTGCCGTTACGTGCTGTTTCTCTCTAAGAGAAATCCGTACAAGAATGAAGCTCCTCCAGGTCAGTGCTCTGTCGGCCGTGATTGTATTTATAACAGCAGGCTCCCTGGCCAGCCTGGACTTTTTGGCCGAAAAAGTATCGCTGTCGGATGTCTTCAGCAATGCGGGCTATCACGCCGGCGCCACTTTCCTTGTCGGCCTGCTAATACAGAGCTTACTTCCGCTAATCGAAAAAATGTTCCATATAGCGACAAGCATGACCCTTTTGGACTATAGCGATGCGAATCAGCCCTTGTTGAAAAAACTTGCCATGGAAGCACCCGGCACCTTCAGCCACAGTCTCCTGATAGGCTCCATCGCAGAGGCCGCCGCCGAGGCAATCAATTGCAATGGCCTTTTGTGCCGGGTCGGAGCATACTACCATGACATCGGAAAAATCAACAAGGCAACATATTTTGTTGAAAATGAATTCGGTGCAGCAAATCGTCATAAAGAGCTGGCGCCTACAATGAGCCAGCTTATTATCGTCGGCCACGTTAAAGACGGAATAGAAATGGCCAGAGAATACAATCTGCCCAACGTGCTCAGACAATTTATCGAAACACACCACGGCACTACATTAATCGAACACTTTTACAACGAAGCAAAGAAATTAACGACCAAAAACTCGAAAGGAAAAGCAATCGACGAGCCTTCCGAGAGTGAATTCAGATACCCAGGCCCGAAACCAAGAACCAAAGAAGCGGCTATCGTTATGCTTTCCGATACCGTAGAGGGCGCCGTAAGAAGCCTCCCGGAAGTGACACCCACAAAGGTGGAGGCGGTGGTGCACACGATGTCTATGAGACGCCTGCAGGACGGCCAGTTCGACGAATGCGACCTGTCGCTGCGGGAATTACACAACATAGAGGCAAGTATATCAAAAACCCTCGCCGCACATCATCACGGACGAATCGCATATCCAAAACCGCCGGATGAGCCGGAAAAAGTGAAAGCCCAAACCGGACAGTTCAGGTAAAAAACAATTAACAATCATGGCCTCACCTAAAAAAGACCGGGAAATAGTCATTCAAATCGCTAATAATTTCACCGATATAGATGCTCGTTCATCCAAAATCAAAAAATTGGTCCGGGCCGTCTTCGAACGCTTCGGGCTCTCGAAAGCAACGGTTAGTATTGCAATAGTCGATGACGCCGAAATCCGAAAATTAAACCGCAGGTTTCTCAATCGCAAATCGAATACCGACTGCCTGAGTTTCGACCTGTCGGACACCAAGGGACCACAATCGCCCAGGCTGTTCGAGCTGATTGTAAACGGCGAAATGGCTATCAGGCAGGCGAATCTGCGTGGTCATTCGAGCCAGGCCGAGCTTGCACTCTACATAACACACGGTTTGCTGCACAACCTCGGTTTCGACGACTCCACAGAGAGCAAGGCCCGCAAAATGCACGATATGGAAGACAATATTTTACAACAACTTGGGTACGGTTTGGTATATAATGAGAGTTTATCCGAATAACCGGAGCGTTATGAGGCCGGTTATTCGAATAGGCTCTAAGAACACAAAACCATAAGGGCACGTATGTTATTCCTTTATGATTTCACGATGTAATTAATTGAAAGGGACACAAAGAAGTGGGCTACACCGGCTGGGCTGTATTATTCATCTGTTTTCTCGCGGGCGGGACATTGTTCTTTTCCGCAAACGCCTTCGCGTTGCGCATATTTTCAATCGTCAAATTACAGGAAGCGTTCAAAGCGGCTAACAAAAAAAACGATCCGGAACAGCTCGCCGAACAGTTGGCGGAAAAGTCCGAAGAGCTGATTTTAACGTGCTTTTTCTACCGCCTCATCCTCAACGTATGTATATTACTTCTGTTGGTATCGATTTTCATTTCTCCGCAACCGCCGGCATTAGGGGCCACTGCCCCCATCACCAGCTATCTGCTTACGTTTGTTATCGCAATGGTAATATTTTCGTTATTTAGTCTCGCTATTCCCCGCGCATGGGCAAAATACGCCGGCGAAAAAATCCTCAGCCGATCGTTCACACTGTTAAAAGTTACTGCCGCCGCCACCGCACCTGTACTCTATATATTTAGATTATACGAAAGGTTCATACGGCGTCTGGCCGGAGTACCTGAAACGACCCCCGAAGAGGAACATGAAGAAAAGCAGGAGGAATTTATAACCGGCCTCGAGCAGCACAGAACCGAAGGCGTCCTCGACGAAGAAGAGCAGGAGATGATTGAAAATGTCCTCGAGCTCTCTAACAGCACAGCCGACGAAATTATGACGCCCCGCACCGATATCGTAGCCGCCGAAGTCAACTCCGACCTGCAAAAAGTACTGGACACCATCACCTCCGCAGGCCATACGAGAATCCCCGTTTATGAGGAAAATATAGATAATATCATAGGCCTTGTTTATGCCAAGGACCTGCTGGGCGAGATAGGAAAATCGGGTGCTGAATTCAAATTGCGGGATAAAATGAGAGATGCCTATTTTGTCCCCGAAAGCAAACCGTTGCGGGCGCTGCTCCACGAATTTCAAAATCAGAAGCTGCATATAGCCGTCGTCCTGGACGAATACGGCGGTACCGCCGGCATCGTTACCTTCGAGGACATTCTCGAAGAGCTTGTCGGCGAAATCACAGATGAATATGAAGAGATCCCGGCCGAGCCGATAAAGAAAATCGACAATAACACGATTGAAGCCGACGCCAGAACAGACATCGGCGATATCAACGACCAGTGCGAGCTGAATCTGCCCGAAGATGAAGATTACGAAACCATCGGCGGCTTTGTCTTCTCCCGACTCGGATATATCCCAAAGACCGGCGAAAGCTTCGACCACGAAAACCTGAAATTCACCATCATCTCAGCCGAAGCAAGAAGCATAAAACGCATCAGAATCCAGAAGACAGAAACCCAGTAAATCAGTTATTTAACCTCCACCCCTGTGGTGGGAGTCGGTGTTAATCCGTGTTAACCAAAGATACAGCTATCTGCATACGCGCTATCGATTATTCCGAGACGTCCCAGATACTGACCTTCTTCACCCGTGACACCGGCAAAATCGGCGCTATCGCCAAAGGCTCCAAAAGGCCGAAATCCTCATTCGGCGGCCCCTTCGAAATATTCTCATACGGCAAGATTGTCTTCGCTGAATCCAACAAAGACAAACTCTCCACCCTCACCGAGTTCGAACCCGCTTTGGGGAGTGCAGACTTTAGCTCACTTAACACAAATCTCTTCACCCTGAACTGCTGCCTCTTCGGCGCCGAGCTATTGAATAAACTCACCCACGATTA
>CAZIAN010000097.1:0-12549 GCA_964537355.1 uncultured Pirellulales bacterium
TCAAATCCCGTGTTGATTCCGCTCCGAGGTGTGTAACGCCTTTGGGGGGAGGATAATGGAAAGAAGTAAAAAGTCAAGGGGAAAGAGAAAAAAAGGAGCGTACGGCGTAGAGCCCCCGACAGGGAAGCAGGTGAGCTAAAATCGAGGGTAAACTCCTAAAAAAAAGATGATGGATGAGATAGGAAATATCGAATATTGAACAAGGAATTTCGAATATCGAAGGGAAGGGAAATTTTAGTGGATTAGAGAATTTAACAGAGGGATGATGGGGGATGGATTTTCTTGATAAATAAAAGCGGCGAGATTATCATGTCGGGGATGAATATTTTCGACAATATTATTCTGGAATTAGCCTTGATCTTCGCCGGGGCGTCGGTACTGGCAACTATCTTTCTTTATTTGAAACAACCAATTATTTTGGCTTATATATTCCTGGGCATGATTGCGGGGCCGTGGGGAATAGGACTATTCGAAGATCCCCGTCACATCGAACATATTTCACACCTTGGAATAATCCTGCTCATGTTTCTGATAGGTCTAAACCTGCACCCACAGAAACTGACGGCACTTCTTAAACGGTCAACGCCTGTTACCCTTGCAACGTGTCTTATTTTTTCCGTGCCTGTAATGCTTATTACAAGACTATTTCATTTCTCATGGCCGGAAAGCCTGATTGTGGGTTTGTCACTGATGTTTTCGAGCACGGTAGTATGCGTGAAACTTATTCCTACGAGCTCGCTGCATCATAAGCACATCGGCGAAATTATAATAAGTATTCTTCTGTTACAGGATATTATAGCAGTTGGGTTGATATTGTTCCTGCATAACGGCACAGGAACGAATATTTGGATAAGGGGATTATTTCTGGTCGTTAAAACACTTTTTTTCTCAGCGTGCAGCTATTTATTCGTTCGTTACGTAATACTGGCGCTGTTTCGACGATTCGATAAAATTCAAGACTATATCTTTATAATGTCTATCGGCTGGTGCCTGCTCTGTGCCAAGGCTGCGAGTTTTCTCGGGCTTTCGTATGAAATCGGGGCCTTTGTGGGCGGAATAATGCTCGCAACCTCTCCCATTTCATTATTCATATCCCAAGGTCTCAAACCTATACGTGAATTCTTTTTAATATTATTTTTCTTTTCGATCGGGGCCCAGTTTGACCTTTTTGTATCCAGGCAGGTAATCATTCCAGGCTTAATACTGGCCGGTATCATTTTAGTGATGAAACCACCAGTATTCATTGCTGCTTTCAGATTGGCAGGTGAATCTGCCAGCTTAGCAAAAGAACTCGGGATACGGCTTGGCCAGGCAAGTGAATTTTCGCTACTTGTCGCTTACAGCGCATATGCGGCAGGGAAGATTGAGGCAAGAACATCCTATCTAATCCAATTGGCTACTATCTCTACTTTTATCATCTCAACCTACTTTGTCGTCTATAAATACCCAACGCCGATTACTGCCAATAAATCCAAACGACAGGATTAAGTTAAGAAAATGTCCTAATTATAAATTTGTAGAAGACTTCCTGGGAACTTTTGTACTATTTAATCAGGGATTAAACAGCCGCGTTTAAGAAAGGGGAAATGAATGGAAATATCATCTTTTAATCGGGAGTAATTATTTTTTTTGGTCTTTTTTAATAAATATCTCCGATTATTTAATAATATTTTCTCATATTCGATAATTTCTGCCCGGAGCACTTGACAATACTGCGCCTTCGCATATAATACCCGCCTTCACTCCAATGGGTTTTTCATACTTCGAAACTTATATAAGGAGAAATAGTTATGAGAAAAAGAATTTTGTTGAGTACAGTATTATTGCTACTTGCAGCCGGTATGGCACAAGCAGAAGAAGGCGAGCTGGGCGTTACTCTCGATTTGACTTATACGAGTAAGTGGCTGTCAAAGGGCGCCTATGGTTACGGCCATCAAGGCGGGCTTTTCAAAACCATCGACCTTGACTTCTACGGCACAGGTTTTGGCCTGAAAGTTACACATCGAAACGCTACAGCGAGCGGTTATGTTGACAGTCAGAGATTCGATTACAGGCCATATTATAAAAGTAAGCTTTTTGAAGGTGAAACTTATGCCACCGCTTATAATCTCAGTGTTGGCTATGAACACTATACCGGCCTGGCCCGGGATGTAGCAAATACTACGTACGAGTGGATATTTGCCTTTTCCTGGCCGAATCTCATCCCGGAGGGCATCGTCCCTAAATATATCCTTCATTATGAATATCCCGCCGGAAGCGGCTATGCTCATAACGACGTTACAGGCTGGGTCCATCGATTCGGTCTCGGCTATGACCTTGATATACCTGAACTGCCGTCACCGCTCAATATCTCCGGCGAAGTCGCCTACACAGACGGCATCGGCGGTAAAACTAACGATTCCGACTGGTCATATGCGGTATTCGGTCTTTCAACAAAATTCAACTTGACCGACGATCTGACTTTTGTCCCGGGAGTTTACCAACAGATAACAATGGATAAATCGATCAATCCGGATAAAGACTTAACGTATTGCATGCTGAGCATGAAATACAAATTCTAATAGTATTTTCAATGAAACAATAATCCTCAGTTTTCAAAGGAGAAAGTTATGGCACAAGAAAAAGGGTTTAATTCTTTAATGACAGAAAATCGGACGTTTCCCCCGCCGGCATCGGTCAAGGACAATGCTTATATAAACAGCCCGGACAAATATCAGCAGATGTGGGAAAAATCAATTAACGACCCGGATGCGTTCTGGCTGGAACAGGCAAAAACCCTCTCCTGGTTTACCGAACCTACAAAGAGCCTTCGCTATAAGTGGGACACGAAAAGTCGTAAAATTGAGCACACATGGTTCGCCGACGGCCAACTGAACGTTACATATAACTGCCTCGACAGGCATCTGGGAACACCGATCGAGAACAAGACCGCACTGCTCTGGCAGGGTGAAGACGAAGACAACGTCAAGAAATTCACTTACAAAGAACTGCATAAAGACGTTTGTAAATTCGCCAATGTTCTCAAATCAAAAGGCATAAAGAAAGGCGACCGTGTGGCTATTTACATGCCGATGGTCCCCGAACTTCCCATCGTTATGCTCGCATGTGCACGCATCGGCGCGATTCACTCAATCATCTTCGGCGGATTCAGCTCCGAAGCCATCGAAGGCCGCATCAATGACTCTGACTGCAAAATGCTTATTACCTCAAATGTGTCACTGCGGGCCGGCAAGCACATTAAGCTCAAGGATATCGCCGACGTTGCACTGGAAAAAACACCTACAATCGAAAGTGTAATAGTCACTAAAGTCAATGACGAACCCTGCAATATGAAAGACGGCAGGGACCTGTGGTATCACGACGAGATGGCTAATGCAGCCGAACAATGTGATGCCGAACCTATGAATGCTGAGGACCCCCTGTTTATCCTTTACACATCAGGCTCGACCGGAAAGCCAAAGGGCGTAGTCCATACGACAGGCGGATACCTTTTGCACACCGCCCTCACACATAAACTCGTATTTAATATTCACGAAGACGATATTTACTGGTGTACCGCCGATATCGGCTGGGTAACCGGACACAGCTACATCGTCTATGGCCCACTCGCTAACGGCGGTACATCACTGATGTTTGAGGGAGTACCTACCTATCCGGACGCAGGGCGCTTCTGGCATATTTGTGATAAATTCGGTGTTACTGTTTTCTATACCGCTCCCACAGCCATCCGGGCCCTTATGCGGCTCGGAGATGAATGGCCCGCCAAATACAAACTCGATACCCTCAGAATTCTCGGCTCGGTCGGTGAACCGATAAATCCCGAAGCCTGGATGTGGTACTACGAAAAAATAGGTCGTAACAAGTGCCCGATCGTCGATACATGGTGGCAGACAGAGACCGGAGGATTTATGATTACACCCCTGCCGGGTGCCCACACATTAAAGCCGGGCAGCGCTTCGAGGCCATTCTTCGGCGTTGACGCTGTTGTTCTCCGTGACGACGGCAGCCAGTGCGACGTTAACGAAGGCGGCAAACTGTGTATCCGCAAACCCTGGCCCGGAATGATGCGCACGATGTGGGGCGATCATGACAGGTTTGTCGACACATACTTCACAATGTACGACAATATATATTTCGCCGGCGATGGCTGCCGTATTGATGAAGATGGTGATTACTGGTTAATGGGCAGAATTGATGATGTCGTCAACGTCTCCGGCCACCGTATCGGAACCGCAGAGGTAGAAAGCGCTTTGGTCAGTCACGAAAAAGTCGCCGAAGCCGCCGTTACACCAATGCCTCATGACATTAAAGGCCAGACACTGTACGCTTTTGTTACTCTTGTAAGCGGTGTCGAGGAAAGCGATGAGCTAAAGAAGGAACTTATCAAGCACGTGCGAAAGGAAATAGGCCCCATTGCAACACCCGAAGCCATTCAGTTTGCACCCTCCCTCCCGAAGACCCGCTCCGGCAAAATTATGCGGCGAATACTGCGAAAAATAGCTGAAAAGAACACTGACAACCTTGGAGATATTACAACACTCGCAGATCCAAGCGTAGTCGAAGCATTAATTAAAGGCCGAGGCGAATAATTCCACCCGTACTAACAGATACCAAACAAACCGGACGTGTGTTAAGCATGCGTCCGGTCTATCACTAATTAAAGGAACCGAAATAATGACCGAAGAAATAACCACGGTGATACCAGAGACCAAAAATCATGGCTGGCGTGTTGTGTTTGCGGGGATGGGCATTAATCTCGCTCTGGGGATTCTATACACTTGGAGTGTTATAAGCAAGCGTGTGCCCGAAGACTGGGGCTGGAATGAGGACGACAAATCACTGCCATATATGATTGCATGCCTGGTATTTTCGATTATTATGGTCCCCGCCGGAAGACTGCAGGACAAATTAAGTCCACGTCTTGTAGCGACAATCGGCGGAGTATTAGTGGGATTCGGTTTTGTAATCGCCAGCCTGACAACATCCCCTCTCGCTTTTGCTATTGGCTTCGGTATACTTGCCGGCGCAGGCATCGGATTCGGTTATGCGTCAGCAACACCGCCGGCTATAAAGTGGTTCCCTGCGGCAAAAACTGGCCTTATCGCCGGAATTGTAGTTTCAGGATTCGGCCTGGCTTCGGTATATGCCGCTCCTCTGACAACCGGGCTTATAGTCAATCTTAGTTTCCAAACAGCAATACTGCTTCTGGGTATAGCGTTTCTGATTGTTGTAGTTGGTCTTGCTCAGATATTAAAGACGCCACCGGCAGGCTATATTCCTCATGGTTCGCCACCGGCAAATTCAGATACCAAAGGTAACAACAAAAAAGAAGATTTTCTTCCTAAAGAAATGCTTACTACCTGGCAATTCTACGTTATTTGGTTCATGTATGTATGCGGAGCTGGAGCTGGCCTTATGGTAATTTCAAAGCTTGCAGCAATCGCAGCCAAACAGGTCGGAATAAGTTTAGGATTTGTCTTAGTGGCGGTCCTTGCCATCGGCAATGGTGGCGGACGAATACTTGCCGGTATGCTCAGTGACAAAATCGGACGCAAGGCAACAATGATTATCTGCTTTATCTCTCAGGCATTTCTGATATTTCTACTCTCAAAAGCAAGTAAGGAAAACGCCCTTGGTACGATACCAGTAATGGCGCTCATATCAGCTTTAATCGGGGCAAATTACGGCGCTAATCTCTCGCTTTTTCCATCTATCACAAAAGATTTTTATGGCCTGAAGAACTTTGGGATGAATTATGGATTGGTATTCACAGCCTGGGGCGTTGGCGGTTTTATGCTGGCGAAACTCGCCGGAGCAATGTATGTCAAATATCAAACCTTTGAAATCGCCTATTATGGTGCTTCAACTCTGCTGATACTCGCTGCGATAATGACATTGCTTGTCAAAACGCCACACCACATAATCGAAACTAACGAAGCATAAATTGGCAAAAATACTCTGATAAACACCAAGGCTTGAATATTTTTATTCAGGCCTTTTTTATGTCCTGACAGCAATTAAAGTTTATGAATTGGAAATATGTTTGCCTTAACCGCTTCTATCGTTGCCTCTATAGCCGGCACTACCATTTCACGCTGTGTCTGGCTAACCGCCAAAGCTCTGTCCCGCAATCCCCCCTGCCAGTCCGTACTTTCGAGCATAACACCACCGACACCATGATACATATCATGATCGCTTTCAGCTCCGGCAAAAATACTCCATGCCAAAGCCCATGCTCTCACGGTGTTTTCGATATTGTAGCCGCCACCTCCAGTAGCAACTATTGGCTTATCAAAACTTAACAGATGCTTAATAACTTCAGCGTAAACATTGTTCGTAAGACATAGATGTGCAAGCGGGTCGCCGGCAAGGGCATCAGCTCCCAACTCAAAAACGATTACATCAGGATTGTATTCACCAATTAACGGCAGAGCTATTACCTCAAATGCCTTCATATATACTTCATCATAAGTGCCGACCGGAAGAGGGACGTTTACACAGTAGCCCTTACCTTCTCCTTTACCGATTTCTTCGGCGAATCCTGTTCCGGGAAACAGCGTATCGGGACTTTCATGAAATGATATAGTCATCACATCAGAGCGGTCATAGAATCCGTATGCCACGCCGTCACCGTGATGAACGTCCACATCAAGATATAAAACTCGCCTGCCTTCTTCAGCTAATACCATACATGCCAGGGCCACATCATTAATATAGCAAAAGCCGGACGCCCGTTCCGGCCCGGCGTGATGAAATCCGCCTGACGGATTAAACGCCACCTCAGCAGAACCCGACAAAATCATTTTGGCGCCGGTAAGTGTTCCTCCGGTTGCAAGAACTCCGTAGTCATACATCCCGGCAAAAACAGGACAATCCAGTGTACCAATTCCCATATTCAGTGCCTCGATATCCCAATGGCCTTTCGCGGCTGTTTTTAATGCATGCAGATAACGGGCCAAGTGAAATTTTTTCAGCACAACTCTCTCGGCAGGAACCGGCGATACTTCACTCCTGTTGTCACTTGAGAGCAGATCCATAGAATTTAAGATCTTTCGCAACTTACCTGACCTGCTCGTATTAAACGGACAATCAGCCGGATAACTATACTTCTCAAGCTCCGTTGAATAAATAAAAGCAGCTTTTTTCGCTCCCAAATTCACTCCTATTGTTCCCGCTTTGTCAAATCAAACGTAATGTCATAGGCGTAGCCGTCGAATTCAGTATTCACCTTGTAGCCGGAGTTATGAAAAATGGCAAGCATGGGTTCATTAGTCGGCAATACTTTTGCATAGAACTTTTTTACGCCGCGTTGTTTAGCTATTTGAGTAATGTAGTCCAGAAGAAAGGTCCCCATTCCCTTTTGCTGCCATTCGTCCTGGACAAGGAAGGCCACTTCCGCTGCCCCGGTCTTAGGATCAAGAAAATATTGAACAAGGGCAACGATTTCCTCGCCTGAAACACGCGGAATGACAGCAACAATGGCAATATCCTGACGATAGTCGATATTGGTAAATCGCTGAATATCTCTATGAGGAAATACTACTGTATGTGTCATATAGCGTGTCCGGACGGATTCTTCACTCAGCGAATACAGCATTTCCGTAAGTGCCGGCTCATCAGTAGGTTTAACAGGTCTGAAGAATATCTCCGTTCCATCGCGCAGTGTTTCATATCGCTCCAACTCTTCAGGGTAAGCAACCTGGTCTTCGGCCAACTCTATCTGGTCTTCATAAATATAGTTTTGAGCTTTCGCCGCCTGGATAAGCTCTTTTCGGAATTTAGGATGCGCGATATTGATTAGGTCCAGCACTCTTTTTCTGATACTTTTACCATGCAAATACGCTATGCCATACTCGGTAACTACATAGTGGATATCCCCTCGCGTTGTAACTACCCCGGCTCCTTCGGTCAAACACGGCACAATCCTCGAAACCTTTCCATCTCTCGCAGTAGAGGGCATAGCAATTATAGCTTTGCCTCCCCTGCTTCTCGCTGACCCGCGAATAAAATCAACCTGACCGCCAATTCCACTATAGAATTTATAACCCAAAGAGTCCGAGCAAACCTGGCCTGTCAAATCGATTTCCAGCCCTACGTTAATTCCAACCATTTTTTCGTGCTGGCTGATGGTATAAATATCGTTGACATACTCCGTAGGAAAGAATTCAAAGAAGGGATTATTGTCGATATAATCGTATAGCCGTTGCGAGCCCATACAAAAGCTTGCAACTATTTTACCACGGTTGAGAGACTTTTTTGCGCATGTGATTGCGCCGCACTCAATCAGCTCAATAATCCAATCGCTGAACATTTCAGTATGAACGCCAAGGTCTTTTTTGTCTTTTAGGAATTCAGCCAGTGCCTGAGGGATACGTCCTATACCACACTCAATAGTGCTGCCATCTTCAACAAGCCTGGCGATATTCTGACCAATACGGCGTAAAGTCTCATTGGATTCTGGTATCGGAAGCTCGATTATGTCCTCGTCACAAGGAACTAACATGTCGATAGTATTGACATGAATAAAACTATCGCCAAACGTCCGAGGCATACGGCTGTTGACCTGCGCAATAACATACCTGGAATTGGCGGCGGCAGATTTAACAATATCCACAGAAACACCAAGACTACACAGCCCGTTTACATCGGGCGGCGTTACGGAAACCAAAGCAACATCGATCGGGATCCTTCCGGTCTCAAACTCAAGCGGTATCTCAGACAGGAAGATCGGCGTGTAGTCTCCGATACCTTTTTGCAAAGCATCACGCACGTTATCAGCAATAAAAAAGCTATTCATCTTGAACTTTTCGCGGAACTTCTCATCGGCATAAGGCGCAGCACCCATCGTCAAAAGGTGTATGATATGAGCATCGTAAATGTGGCTGGAATATTCAACCAAAGCGTTGACAAGATGTTGGGGCTGGCCACATCCGGTTCCTATAAATATACTGTTGCCGGACTTAATTAATTTCATCGCCACAGCAGCAGTACTTATCTTCTCTTTATATTTTTCTTTCCAGTTAAATTCATGCATATTTATTTCTCTATACTCATTCTGGCATCGACAGCAATCGGCGTTGTGCCTTCGGGTCCAACAACATACGGATTTATGTCCATCTCCTGAATCTGTGGAAATTCCGTAACCAATTGTGAAAGTCTTTGCAATCCTTCGGCTATTGCTTTTATATCCACACCTTCCTGGCCGCGTACACCCTTTAGCATTTGATATGTTTTCGTGTTAATCAGCATGCGCTCGGCCTCTTCAGCCGTCAGGGGCGCCAGATAAAATGAAACGTCCTTGAGAACTTCCACCATTATCCCGCCCATCCCAAACATCATCAATGGACCAAAATGCGGATCGCGATGCATCCCAAGAATAACCTCTTTTCCGCTCTTGCACATCTCCTGGACAAGAACACCAAGTATATTTGCTTCAGGCTGTTTTTTAGGTATTCGATACATCATCAGATCGAAGGCGTCTTTAACTTTCTGCTGGCTATTGAGCCCAACCTTAACACCACCAACATCCGATTTGTGTAATATATCAGGTGACCATATTTTCAATACGACGGGGAATCCCAATTGCTGAGCAATATTTGCCGCCTGCTCAGATGTAGTTGCAATAGAACCCTTCGGTGTTACAAAGCCATAAGCTTCGAGAATCTCCTTCGATTCGGTCTCTCCGATTTCCCGAATGCCCTGCCGAAGGTGCCTTTCGACAATACCTTCAACCTTACGTCGATTTACCGGAAAGAGTTTTACGACTCGTTTCGGCCTGGACCGCCATCTTACATAATCAGTCATAACTTTGATTGTTGCTACGGCACTTTCGGGGCAATCTATCACAGGAATTTTTCCTTCTCGCAAGATTCTTACACCACCTTCGATTTTTCCTGCCCCCAGAAAACAGGCAAAAATCGGCTTTGCAGGTTTTTCCCGAGATATTTTGACAACAGCCTCAGCAGTACCCTCAGATTCAGTCATCGCCTGTGGAGTAAGAAGCACCAGAATTGTATCCACATTGGGATCATCAAGAACAACATCAATCGCAAACTCATACCGGTCGGCCAATGCATCTCCCAAAACATCGATAGGATTATATAAGTTCGCAGCCACCGGCAACTTAGATGCTAATTTACTTATCGTTTCATCGATTAGTTTCGCAAAGCTAAGCCCCTCTCTCTCGATAGCATCAGCGGCCATTATCCCCGGGCCGCCCGCATTGGTAATAACAGCAACTCGTGGTCCGGCCGGAAGCGGTTGATTTCCAAAGGCCTGGGCATAATCAAATTGTTCCTTTATCGAATCACATCGAATTATTCCAGCCCGTTCAAATACACACCCATAGGCTGTTTCACTACCGGCCAAACTTCCAGTATGTGATGAGGCGGCCTTTGCTCCTGCAGCCGTGCCGCCGGATTTCATAAGAAGTATGGGTTTATTATGAGAAATTCGCTCCGCCTGGCTGACAAAAGCATTGCCATCGGTAATACTTTCAAGATAGCCAGCGATAACTTTGGTTTCAGGATCCTCACCTAAGACCTTTATCAAATCCAATTCATCTACATCCGCTTTATTGCCTATGCTGATAAGCTTACTGAAACCGATATTATTGGTGTTCGCCATATCAAGGATAGCCGCTAATAATGCCCCCGATTGTGAGAGGTATCCGATGGCACCGGGCCTCGGTATGGTTCCACCGAAACTTGCATTTAAATTGTGTGCAGGTGCAATCACTCCAAGACAGTTAGGGCCTATGACTCTGATGCCGGCCTGGCGGGCTATCTGAATAATCTGCTGCTCAAGCTCTCGGCCCTCATCGCCGACCTCTTTAAAGCCGGCCGTAATAATAATTACCGCCCGCGTCCCAATCTTTGCGCACTGCTGCATAATTGCCGGTACAAATTTGGCGGGAACGATAATAATGACAAGATCGGGTACTTGTTTGATAGATTCAAGGTCAGGATAGCACTTCAATCCTTCAATATTATCCGTCTTAGGATTAACCGGATATATTTGACCCTTATATCCCGCCTCCATCATACTGGCTAAGATTTCATATCCCACCTTGCTTTTCTGGCGGGACGCTCCAACTATAGCAACAGATTCCGGATTAAAAAACTTTTCAAAACTCATTGCAATTTCGGTCCTTTCAAAACCAACATCAGGAATAACAAAGAACTTTATGCTACTCGATTTGGTATGTAATTGCAAAGATTTGTAATATTATTCTCTTTGGACTTTTCTGCTCTTTGTGTACAATTCTGTGGATGTTACCACTCTCAAAGCTGCTGCCCTTGATATGTTGTGAGCTGTGAAGTGTATCTTATATTTCGCTTCACAAACCACGGAGTTTCTCTATTTGTGCTTTGAGCTTTTCGTTTTCCTCACGCAGCTTTGAGTTATGTTCCATTACAGAATCAAAAACGTCTTTTACCTGGTTTCTGACGTTTTGTTGAGCCTTCTGCTGCCAATTCTTTTTTTCCTGCATACATTTTGCGAGTAGCTTATCCTGCTTTTTGCTCTCTTTGTTATGTAGGTCTTTTAATCTTTCGATTTCCCTGTTGCGCAGCTCTAATTCCTTTTTTAATCTCGTATTTTCCACTGATATAAGTCTGCTCATTTTATCGCTGGGTAGTTCCGGCTGCCCACAGCCCGCAATCGATATAACAGCAACGCCAACTGCCACAACAAATATTGTTTGAGCCGCCTTGTTCATCTTTGGTATCCTTGTTAAATAATTGAATTATTCAAAAAGTACTTTCAATTTTTCTTTATCAGCCATCGCAATTTGGCTCTGATCTGTCCAGACAGCCAATTCGAGACTATTTCTACAATGACAGTCGTCACAAACAAGTTTGCGCTCGCTTGCCAAAATAGCCTTGACAAGTTCCAGACAATTACACGTTGCCACCTGGAGATTACCGATTATCTCTTTGAGCAGGGTCTGCTTGTTCTTATGTGCCTCGTGCGGCTTCCAGCAATCATAGTCACTGGCCAAGGCAATCAGGACGTAGCACATTTGTGCCTCTCTTGCCAATTTCGCTTCCGGCATAGCAGTCATACCAATCA
Organism: uncultured Pirellulales bacterium; assembly: GCA_964537355.1. Taxonomy (GTDB): domain Bacteria; phylum Planctomycetota; class Phycisphaerae; order Sedimentisphaerales; family Anaerobacaceae; genus NIOZ-UU13. Next base: position 12,073 of record CAZIAN010000097.1, read on the forward strand.
AATCAGCACCCCAGCTTTGGTGCATAAGTGATTCAGCCCGAGTAGAAAATTGCGGTCCTTCCATGCATACATATGTTCCTTTAGGATGAGTCTTAAAATCGATACCTTTGGCCATGTCAATCAGTATCTCTCGCACTCTCCCACAAACCGGCTGTGCCATCTCGCAATGCACCGCACCAAAATCCCTGTAAAAACTGTTTGCCCGCTTTAACGTCTTATCTATAAACTGATCGACAATAATCAGGTTTCCCGGGGCGATTTCCTCCCGAAGGGATCCAACCGCTCCACTACCTATTACCGTATGGACGCCGAGTTTCTTCAAAGCGAAAATATTAGCCGCAAATGGCACCTCGGTTGGCGAGAATCTATGCCCCTTGCCATGACGATTTAAAAATGCTACTCGCTTTTGTCCTATTTTGCCGACCATTATAGAGGTACTCGGCCTGCCGAAAGGTGTATTAATATCATAAAACTCCG
>CAZIAN010000098.1:0-6003 GCA_964537355.1 uncultured Pirellulales bacterium
AGCAAAAGCATGACCAGTGCACTCGAATGTATCTTTTTCATGACTTACTCCTCACAGAAAATTTGTTTAAAAAATTCACCACTTCCTTCCCTGAAAAACAACTAATTTTAGCATAAACTATAGTTAAGTGCCACCGTGAACACCAAATGTAACGGTTTTTCTGTATTTAACGTTTTTTTGCTTTTATTATCGGGCGTGGAAACAAAAGCCTTTTGCTGGAATCTTATATATAGAAGTACACCTATCCCCTGTAACTTATAGCTGGAAAATATTGGATAAATGAAAAAATTAATTATTGCTACCAGTCAGTACCATCAAGGTCGATATCGCCGGAGGGGAATCGCTTTGTGTTTAGAGGATAGAACATAGTAATGTTCCTTGATGGTATCAAAGTTTTACCGGTTTTGTTATCAGTCATATAAACATCAGCATCGAGCTTTCTCCAGCCCATGCCGCCATATACCTTTTCGAGTTGCTCGCGGCAAAATAAAAGACCGGCATCAAAGCCTCGCCTAGCGCCTTCTTCCATCGCAACAGACATCATCTTATTTGAAAGGCCCAAGCTTCGATAATACTGTAAAACACAAAAACCCTGTATTCCGGCGACGCGTACTTTTGAAAATTCCGGCCCAACGATTATATCCCGTTCCACTAATGCTGTGTGTGATACTATCGAACCTTTGTCATTTTTCCCAATAACTCGATAAACAGCAGGGCTATGCCAGAAGCTTTGCCGCTGGAAGTATTCACGATCGGCGGGAAAACAAACAACCAACACATCACGAATGGCCTTGTCCAGTTGGGACGAAATATCTTTCTCGTTGATTACAAAAAGCGATATGTCGTTATGTTTCGTTGGCATTTAAGTTTTAATACGGTTATCAATCACATTAACGTGCCATTGCCGTCTTTGAATCAGTTCATCATCAGCAGTCTAACAGCAGAGATCATTGCGAAAAAAAGTCCCGCAACGGCAAATCCGATCTCAACAAGATGTTTCCTATAATTCTTGATATTCCTAATACTTTTGATTGCCATCACTCCCAGAAAACCGGCAAAAACTATGCTCAGAAAACCATAGGCAAACTTTGCTGAGTAACTCGTGCTCAGAGACAAAACAAGGATACTTACAAGCCCTAAAACAAAGGAAGCAATCCCCATACTCAGGCTCTTGCCCGGCCCGGTGATATTACTGCCTTGTGACTCTTGTGTATCCGGGCTTGTTTCACGTATAATCTTTTGCACCTCGACCTTGCCACGACCATACGCCATTCTTGCTTCCTTTACAGCCGAGACGGTAAACTCCCGGATTCTCGGAGGTATTACAACTTCGGTTTCCTCCTGACCGAATGCCGCTTTAACTTCCATTTTAGTTAAAAGCACCAGGGCCCATATTCCCGCGACCTGACCAAGGGGAAAATATGGTGTAAAAATTCCAAAGATACTGCCCGCTACAGCCCAGCGATATGACCTCAACTTCAACAGATTCCAGGCGCCTAAGATGATAACTAATGTTTGGAATGCCACCCAAAGCACTAATAGCAGCCCCCCGGTTCCCGGTACAAGTGCGCTCCACATAACACCAATAACACCCAAACAATGAAGTACTCCGGCAACCAGCAGCCCGACGGCGGGAATCCAAATACGGTGCTGGATGGATTTAACATCATCACTCACCTTCTGTCTCGGGGAGAACATAGCATCGGCGTGCTTGTCCGAGCAAATCGTTTCGACATCTACTCCCACCTCGGAAGCATGCTGATAACGACGGTCCGGTTCCTTCTCCAATGTTCGAAGCACAACCTCGTCAAGCCTGACATCGACTTGCACCTTCTGTGACGGCGGGGGAAAACGGCCGAGGGGCAACTCGTTTGTAAGCATTTCATAAAATACCACACCCAGGGAGAAAATATCCGCGCGGTGATCCACCCGGTCCGGATGCTCGATTTGTTCCGGGGCCATGTAATGGGGCGTACCCATTCTCTGACCGGCCTGGGTAAGTGTATAGACAGTTGCGGGGCTATCAACCAGCTTGGCTAAACCGAAGTCGGCTATCTTGACCCGGCCCCTCTTGTCCAGAAGAATGTTTTCCGGTTTGATGTCCCGATGTACGATACCCTCATCATGTGCAAACTGCAGAGCCTCGCAGATTTGCGGAACAATAGCAAGCGATTCTCTGGACGAAAGCCTGGCGGCCTGAATCACATGACGCAAATCCGTCCCTTCCACAAACTCCATAACGAAGAAATACAGACCTTCCGCTGTATGCCCAAAATCATATACCGTGACAATATGGGGATGGTTCAGCCTTGCAAGAGAGCGTGCCTCACGAGTGAAACGCTCAGCAAAAGCTGCTTGTTTTTCAACCTCCGGCGGCAATATTTTAAGCGCAACAAGGCGGTCGAGTTGTTTCTGACGAGCCTTATAAACAGCTCCCATTCCACCCTGACCCAAAAGCTCAATAATCTCAAGATGCGGAAACTGCCCGGCCAGTTCTTCCGGCCTGGGGGGCATAAACTTGCCCGGCGGAGTAGCACTTGTGGGAACATCACTGGCCGCTTCAGAATCGGCATTACCGGCCGGCTTTGTCTCTTGCCTGGCGCTCTTCATCAGACATCTGGGGCAAAGACCTTCTGGCGCATTAGCCGGCAACTCAGTGTCGCATTTCGGACATCTTCGTTTTTCGGCCATGATACTATATCCTTTCTTTATAATGGTTACTTATCACCTATTACTTAGGCAAAATGAACTAAACGTTACACCCAGCCGGCAAATTCTCTTCTCAATATATAATCGAAAGGATTCAATATACACATTACCAGAATCGTTTCAGCTTCTGCGATGTAACGTTAGTCCAGGAACGTAAACCACTGCAGAGCTATCTCTAAAATATTCAATAAGCCAATGCATTAAAAAGGTCATCAATTTCCTCATCAACCTGGTCTTCAGCGGCAACAGTTTGTGCGATTTCATCCCGCAACAACTTGCGGTAACGCCTTCGCAATCGATGTACCGCGGTCCTCACGTTTCCTTCGGTCATATTCAGTTGGGCCGCTTTGTCACGATAAGGAATGGAACCTTTCTCTACGGTCAAATAGATTTTTAGATGATCAAAAAGCTCCTGCTTGTTCTGAGAGGCCAATTCGGCCTTCAGGTGGGCCATTGTTCTATCCAGCACCGTTAATGCCCATGATTTGTCAAAGAGTTTTTCCGGCGACAGCCCGTGGGCCGGTTCCAGGGCATATTGGTTTTCCGCATCCTTAAAGTCGATAGAAAGAACTTTACGGCCTCCACCGCGTTTTTGGGCCCGTGCGCGGTCATATTCATCTGACAAAAAATGCTTCAGCGTACCCAACAGGAAGGAGCGGAATTTTCCGCGTTTCGAGTCCGCCAAACACAGCACTTGCTTCTCCAATATCCGACAGAAAAAGGCCTGAGTATGGTCCTCGGCCTGCTGGTTGTTATAACCATGCCGCCGGAGATAGGCATAAAGCGGAAACCAATAGCTCCGGCACAGCGTCTCCAAAGCCTGCTGATAACCCGGAGCTTTGGGTTGCCCTGCCTGCAATACGACACTCCAGTGTGTGGTTGCGAATCGGCCTGCGCCTGATATCGAGAAATTCTTTGCTGATTTACCCGACATTTTTCATTCATATCTCCATCGGCTACTTTATAATAATTCACAACCATATTATACCAAGATTCGCTGCCAAGTGCTAATCCGTTTTTTAAAGATGAAGGCATGATACGCCTCGGCAAACGACATAGATACCATATTAACCGGTCAATGATCCTGAGTTTGTGCGATGGGTAATTTTACATATGAAGGAACACTTGCATTCCGATATAACCGAACAGTTGGAGCTGGGACTACTGCAGGAGTATAGGCATTATCTTTGTCGGCACAGGTAATTGTGATGCGTATTCTATTACCGGCAACGAACACTTTTGAGATTGGTAGTAAATCAAAGACTAATTCAGTCGGCTCGGAAGGGAGCTTCTCAATATCTTCCTGAAAACTCCGGTGGTAAGGTAAGCCAAGGTTGTTGAATGGCGCTCGATGCAACTTTCGATGGGATGCCCTCAACATACCCTCCGAGATGTAACGAGATACACCACTCCTATCCACTTCCTCCAGGTAGGCAAAAAAATCTCCGTCATCCTCCGAACTGCTAATCCAGAGATGAATCACCGGATGACCGGTAACCTCAATCGCGGTTTTCAAAGGCGCTGTTGTGTACGTCAAACCTTTTCGGTCATTACTCTGCATATCGGGATAATTCGGTTTTACCCCACCTAATGTCCATCGGGTTGCGGTTCCAGATGTCGTCGTATAATCGACTATATAACGGTCATCGCCCTCAGCCACTGCAGGTTTTTCCTGACTCATTAATCCGTCATTAACAGAACGAACACTACCTGATGGGCCCTCATGGAAATAGTATTTCTCATAATGCGAAGATTTAGGCGGCCAGGTATAACTGCTGCGCCACTGCTTTCCTTTGGGGGCACTTAGGGTATAATAACTAATTGGCGGTTCTTTCATAATACCATTATCGATTCCCTTAAGCCAATAATCGTACCATCTTAGCATTTCCGCTCCGCGGCTAAATCCTTCGCTGCTGTAATGGTTCCAGGGGCCAATAACTATTTTCTTCGGCGTTTTCAGATTCACGTACCACAGCAGCATATCCCTTGGATACATATCCCACCAGCCGGCGCGTAGATAAATACCAACGCCGGACTGATTAATCTGCTCCAAATGGCTGCACGGACTGTGGGTAATATAATGCTGTCCCTTGCTGCTTTGCATAAATCCATCGCGAAAAGGTTGAATTAGACTTTCTTGAAAAACGTTCGGATTGCCGGAATGCTCATTAATTGCCGCCTTTAACCACTGCCCCTGTCTGTCACCATCAACAGGGGCCACTTGCCCGCTTAAATTCCGGTCGAGACTGCTTGTATATTGACTCCATTTTTGCATGGTCTGCTTGCGGAATATACCTCCGGAATAACAAAAAGGATATATGTCGAACATAGCCATTTCCGGAAATACCGCTCGCAAATGTGGTGGTTTACCGGCAGCCGCTGTAAATTGTGCCGTACCTCCATATGAAATGCCGTACATCCCGATCTTCCCGCTGCACCAATCCTGCTGTGCAATCCATTCTGTAATATCATAAGCGTCTAATACTTCCACCGGTGGATTCGGATCGGTTCGGCTTCCGAATGAAGCGCCGCCTCCTCTTACATCCGCCACTACATATACATACCCATAGCGGCCGACATCTCGCATCGGGTGATCGCCTCGGTCTAACTGACAGCGAATCCGCCCTCCCTGCACAGATGCCCGATGATAACGGCGTTGCTCCCATATTACCGGCAAAGGTCTCTTTTCGGCATCGCCATTATAAGCAGGCCGTAAAATATCAACTGCTATGCGCGTACCGTCACGGACAGTAACGTATTTGGATGTTCGACTCCAACCGTTATAAACAACTTTATCTGCTTTGGCAGTTAGTGTTGAAGGAAGACAGTATAATAATATTACAATTACACTGAAACTGAATGAGATTGCCCTTTTCATTATATGTCCCCTGTTACTTGACTATAACAAGACCGGCTTGAATGGTCTCCATAGGCTTTATACTATCAAGTTCAATTCCATTAATCACCCACTACCTGAGGAAACAGGGTTCACTTAATGAATCTCATAGTCAAAGGATAGCGATAGTGGTAACCATTGTTGGCCTTAACCGCCGCAATCAGCAGAAATACAAAAAATACGATGATTGTAGCGATAATCAGGGGTACACCGACGCAAATAAAAGTCAGAATGACTGATGCAATAAAATATATAGACATCGATATCTGAAAGTTCACCGCTTCTTTGCCCTGCTCGTCTATGAACGGATTATTGTCTTTCTTAATCTGCCAGATAATCAAAGGCGCAACTATGTTACCTGATGCGGGCAAAATAATCCCGGCAAGCCCCGCCAAATG
>CAZIAN010000098.1:6103-12522 GCA_964537355.1 uncultured Pirellulales bacterium
GCAGGAGTTTGGCTTTCGGGTTTTTCTGCCGGTATCGGAGTTTGTTCATTGTTTTCCATGGTCATATTCCTTTCGATCTATCTAATCTGAAATTTCACATTTGACACCAAATCTCATTCAGCCATGTAAAAACCAACATTTCAGCAATTCTGATTCAATGCCTTCTGCACATTCAGTACTTAGGGGAAATTCCGAAAAGGTTACAGAGCATTTTCAGTTTTTTCTCACCCAAACTACGCCCATGTCAAAAAACAACTGCTTATGAGAAGTAAATATTACTGATTTCAGTAGATTTTCCGGCAGGTCCGGCTATAATCAGAAACTCAAGTACCATTGAGGGCGTAGCAAATACAGCAATGTCGGAACGGTGTTATTTACGAAATATCGTATATATTCGAACAAACAACAAACAGAGCTAACAAAAGCTGAAAGGAATAAAATATGGAAATCTCAATTGAAAGCCCAACAAGGATCAAAATGATTCCGGAAACCGAACATGAGAAGGAAGGCCTCGAGGCACTATGGAAGATTATTATACGTTGCGACGAGGACAGTAAGGTTCTCTGCCCCATAGGAGCCTATATAGCCTCTAAAGACGATGGAGCAAGTTTTGCAATACAGGACCAATGATTCGGTTGCGCACTGTGACAAATCATAGAAGTATACGCACCTAATCCTCCTTTTGTTATTTGCTATCAAACTTCTCGGTTTGCATCATCAATTACAATAATAAAGCCTGTCTCAATAATTCTCACGATTGGGAAGATATTTTTTTTGAAAATCTCAGCTATATCTATTATAAATTTCATTTTACTCTTTATTTGGTGAAAACAATGGCTGAACAGGAATTTTGTGACCACTGTAATCAAAAGCATAACTGCGGCAGTATTTACCATCAATTGGGAAATACTAATGGCCCTTCGGTGTTAGTTAAAGTTGTCGTTGCTTTTTTGCTGCCTCTTGTGGTATTTATTTTTTCCCTGGCAGTTTTTCATGAAATATTTACCAAAACTATAAACAGTCAACGTATGCAGACAGTCCTGAGCCTGGCATCGGCTGTATTGGTAACATTTAGCTGCATATTAATTGTAAGAGTGATAAATAAACGACTTGGTTAAGTTGGATAGTCCCGGATATTTTTGTGTATGAAAGTTAGTACGAAAAGCAGAATATCTTTTCCCGGCGGAACACATCCTGCGGATAAAAAGGAAATTTGCGCTGGAAAAGAAATTCAGCAGGGTCCTGAGGTAACAGAAGTAGCGGTGATGCTTTGCCAGCATATTGGTGCCATTTGCCAGCCGTTGGTCAGAAAAGGAAATTCGGTTGAGGCAGGTCAAAAAATCGGTGATTGTGATGCTTTTGTGTCAGCACCAGTTCATTCTCCCATCACGGGAAAAGTAAAGGAAGTCGCCTTAAGGTCTCATCCGGTTCTTGGTCGAAGCATGGCAATAGTAATAGAGGCACTGACTCACGGTTCTACAAAGCGATCGTATTTCAAGTTACAGGAAGATTTCGATATCGACAAGTATTCAGCGGGACAGATATGTGAAGCTGTCCGCGAAGCCGGTATCGTCGGTATGGGCGGGGCCGGATTCCCCACGAGAGTCAAGATTGAACCTAATCCACGGCTGCCCAAAGATGCACTGATTATTAACGGCTGTGAGTGTGAGCCTTATATCACGTGCGATTATCGTATTATGCTTGAGTGGACCGACAAAATCATTGCAGGTATAAAACTTGCGCAGAAAGCATCGGGCTGTTCACGAGTTTTTATCGCGATTGAGGATAACAAGCCCAAGGCGATAGAGGTAATGAAGACGGCATTGAAAATTGTCCCAAACAGCGGCTCTATAAAAGTTGTTCCGGTCAGGACAAAATATCCACAGGGCGGCGAAAGGCAGCTTATCAAAGCAGTCCTCAAAAAAAATGTCCCAACGGGAGGTATCCCTCCAATGATAGGGGTGGTAGTGCTTAACGTCGCTACTACTGCGGCCATTGCCGAAGCGGTCATCTCCGATTTACCCCTGACACACAGAGTTGTAACCGTATCGGGAGAGGCAATAGCCAAACCGGGCAATTATTATGTTCCGATAGGAATGTCAGCCGAGGATTTAATAGAATTTTGCGGAGGTGTTACTCAGAAATCCGCAAAGGTAGTCCTCGGCGGACCAATGATGGGCATAGCAATCGCAGATTTGAAAACGCCGTTAACGAAGGCGTCCAACGCCGTAACAGTATTAACAAAAGAACAGATAGGCAGAGCTAAATTCGCACGACGCCAAACCGCCTGTATTCGCTGCGGCAGGTGTCTGGAAGTTTGTCCTGAGAATTTGAATCCCACAAAAATCGCCCATGCAGTCAAACACAACCTTTTAGATGTGGCGGAACGATACTATATGAGCGCGTGCATTGAGTGTGGCTGCTGCAGCTACATCTGCCCAGCCAATATAGAGATAACCGGCTATATCAAAACAGGCAAAATCTTTATTGCCAGACAAAAAAAGAAAGTACCGGGATAAGAAATAACAGCGTATGGTGTTTATGTTGATTTTATAATTGGAAAAGAGTAAATGCTAACAGATATAAGAGTTTCCTGTTCGCCGCATATAAGCAAACATCTTTCGACGCGAAGTGTGATGATAGACGTCATAATCGCTTTGGCACCGGCTATGCTGGCAGCAGGTTATTATTTCCGCGTTCATGCGCTTCTTCTTATTGGCACCTGCGTTATTTCATGTGTTGCGGCCGAATGGCTTTGCAATGTAATCTGCAAAAAACCCAATTCGCTGGGTGATTTCAGCGCCGTAGTTACCGGTATAATACTTGCGTTGTCACTTCCGCCGAAGTTACCCATTTGGACGGCGGTAATCGGGGGAGTTGTTTCTATCGCGATAGGAAAAATGGTATTCGGCGGTCTCGGAGCGAATATTTTCAATCCCGCCATGGTTGGCAGAACCTTTCTGACGGCCTCATTCGGTGTGATGATGACAACCTGGGCCGTCCCGTACACCATGGATTCGGATATGTCGAAAATCGCCCCGGAAAATATTTCGGCTTCCAATACGAGGGAATTCAGGACCCAGGCAACGCCATTGGCCTGGAGTAAGCTGGCGATAAAAAACGAGCTCGGAGCCGACATATACAGCGAAGAACAAATCAAGGCGACGTTCACAGGCGAGGTTGGCGGCTCTCTTGGCGAGACAAGTGTAATTGCACTCTTAATCGGCGGTATATATTTATTGATAAGGCGAACGATAAGCTTCCATATACCATTGGCCGTTATAACATCAGCTTTTATTTTTGCGACAATTGCATACTTAAGAGATTCATATACCTACGTTCCACCTTTGTTTCACCTGAGCAGCGGCGGTTTGATGCTGTGTGCCTTTTTCATTGCCACCGACCCTGTTACCGCTCCATTGACACGAAAGGGAATGTGGATTTTCGGTATTGGCGTAGGAGCGATAACAATGCTTATAAGAATTGCCGGAGTATATCAGGAAGGCGTGATGTTTTCCGTACTCCTTATGAACGCCGTAACGCCATTGATTGACAGGCTCTGCAGGCGGATTCCGACAGGAGGTAAGCCCGGTGCATAAAATAAAACACTTTTTCGAGCAAAGCTGGCTGCTGATTGCGTCTTCGTTTTTCTTCGGATTGCTGATAGCCGTCACCAGCACCGCCCTGTCGCCAAGGATAGAGCAGAACAAAATAAATAAACGTAACCGGCTGGTAGGCGCCCTGCTGCCGGAAGCCAAAGACTTTGTTCCTGTAGAGGGGGGAATCGAAATTGAATCGATCCAGGGCAAAAAAGAGACCGTCGAAGTCTTTAGGGCTATGTCAAAGGCTGGAGAATGTGTCGGCTGGAGTTTTAATGCCATCGGGCCGGGCTTTGCGGACAAGATTGAACTGGTAGTGGCTGTCGATAAAGATTTTGAAAAGTTCGCGGGCTTCGATGTGCTGGCAAGCAATGAAACACCCGGCTTCGGCAACCAGATAAAATTCGATTACTTCCGGGACCAGTTCAAAGGTGCGCCGGCTGAAGATCTCAAGCTCGCAACGTCAGGTGACAACACAAAAATCGATTCGGAAATCATCGCCATAAGCGGTGCTACGATAAGCAGTGAGGCGGTCGTTGATATAATTAATAATGCAATCACCCAGATTAAAAAACAGATACAACAAAAAGGACTAATCGGCGATGACAGGCAAAAGTGAGGCCAAAACTACAGCCTATAGGCAAACGCTGCTGGCCGGTTTGTGGCGTGAAAATCCGGTCTTACGGCTGTTATTAGGAATGTGTCCGACGCTGGCGGTTACCGCCGCAGTCAAGCCGGCCTTTACTATGGGCTGCTGTGTAATATTTGTACTTGTTTGCAGCAATATTATAGTCAGCCTGATGCGGGACCTTCTTAAGCCGCATCTGCGAATCCTGATGTTCACGCTGACAATAGCGACGTTTGTCACGATAGCGGATTTATTCCTGAAGGCGTTTGTGCCGGCGATGAGCGAAACACTCGGGCCTTATGTCCCGCTGATTATTGTCAATTGTATCATAATTTGCCGTGCCGAGGCCTGCGCCAGTAAGAACGGTATTGTTATAAGTATAATCGATGCGGTCGGAATGGGTGTGGGTTTTACACTTACGCTTTGTATTTTGGCAAGTATTCGCGAGTTGCTATCAACAGGTGCTATATTCGAAATACAGATACTTGCTCTGCTCAAAGACGGCGGTTGGTTTGTGCCGTGGGCAGCGATGAGCATGCCTGTGGGGGCATTTATAACGTTGGGGCTTATGCTTGGACTGGTAAACAAGGTAACCAATAAAGAAGCTTGACAGGGAAATTTTATGGATACGCTTAACGTTTTAATTCTGGGCTTTATATCCATTGTGATAGTCAATAACCTCGTCTTCACGAAGTTCCTCGGTATCTGTCCTTATCTCGGAGTTTCCGGAAGAATCGACATGGCCTTCGGGATGGGCATGGCCGTGACGTTCGTTGTTACCCTGAGCGGCACATTGACCTGGCTGATTGACCATTTGATTCTGATTGGCACGCCCCTGGAAGTAACGCGCTATGTCTGCTTTATATTGGTCATCGCTGGCGCTGTGCAATTAGTCGAAATGTACCTGCGTAAATTCTTCCCTTCTTTATATGAGAGTTTCGGTATCTTTTTACCGTTGATTACAACAAACTGTGCGATATTAGGATTGTGTTTGTTCATAAACCTCTGGGGCATTAACACTCTTCTTGAAGCAGTGGTTCTTAGCTTCGGCGCCGGTATCGGTTTTACGATGGCGATTTGTATTATGGCCGGCATTCGGGAAAATCTGAATATGGCCGATGTTCCGAAGTGTCTTAAAGGTGCGCCGATTACGTTGATTACAGCAGGTATCCTGGCCCTGGCCTTTATGGGTTTTGCGGGAATGATAAGATGATTTTAGGCAGTGTGTTGGAATTGTGGAGTAGCGCCTGGCCGGCCGGACTTACAATGCTCGGTTTGGGCGGCGGCTTTGCGCTGGTGTTGTTAATAGCAAGCGAAAAGCTCAAGGTCGAGGTGGACCCGAAGATAGAGCAAATTCACGAAGCTTTGCCAAATCTCGACTGCGGCGCTTGTGGATTCGCCGGCTGCGGTCAGTATGCCAAGGCTGTTCTGGAAAATCCCGAACTATTAGGCCAATGTGCACCCGGCGGACAGGAAACGTCTGCAAGTATCGCAGAAGTTTTGAATCTGCAGGTCAGCGATTCAGGCCCCCAGCATAGACCGGTTGTACACTGTCGTGCCCACACACCGGAAAAGACCTATCATGCAATATATCAGGGCATACAAACCTGTATCGCCGCCAACGCATTAGCTAACGTGCAGGCCTGTGGGTTCGGCTGTCTTGGTTTCGGCGATTGTACGAGAGCGTGCAAGTTCGATGCCCTACACGTTGTCGATGGCCTGAGTACCGTTGATTATGAAAAATGCACCGGCTGTACGGCCTGTGCAAAAACCTGCCCGCGCGGTCTGATTGAGATGGTTCCATTCACATCCGAGAATATAATGATTGTTGCCTGTAATAGTAAGGAGACGGGCAAGAGCACACGGTCTATCTGTAAGGTCGGCTGTATCGGCTGCGGAATTTGTGTCAAACAAACGGATATGTTCGCGGTCAAGGATAATCTGGCACGGATAAACTACGCCAGATACGAGCTAAATGAACAAACCGAAACCGCGATGAAAAAGTGCCCGACAAAGGTGATTACCTATCGCGGTAAAACCACCGAGAGTCCTCGGCAGCCTGCCGCAACAGCCGCCGATTCATAGAAGCGGTTTCACAACTCAATCCTTTTTTATATATTTCTCTGCTCCGCTGGTTTTGGCAAGCTTAAATTCCGGCTCAGAAGTTATCAAAATCGCCTCAGTGCCCGGGA
>CAZIAN010000099.1:0-2483 GCA_964537355.1 uncultured Pirellulales bacterium
ACTCTCTCAACAAACCAAATCCCAAAACGGACGGCCTGCTGCCGTTCGTCCTCAATCGTCTAAAGCACTACCAAAGCCAAATAGAAAAGGCAGGCCATAATATTAAGTTCGCTGTTGCACGAGGGCCGTTGAACGTGGCTTCGTTCCTGGCCGGCAGCACCGAATTCCTTATGGCTATTCGAACCAATCCCGACGAAACAAGAAAACTGCTCGAAGTCGTAACAGATTTTATTATAGACTGGCTCAAACTTCAGTTCGAGACCTTCCCATCCATTGACGGTATATTCATTCTCGATGACATCGTAGGCTTTCTTGGTGAGCAAGACTTCAAAGAGGCGGCCATGCCATACCTTATACGCATTTTCCAATCATTTGATGTCAATGTGAAATTTTTCCACAACGATGCCGCCGGACTTGTTTGCGCACCATACCTTCCCGAAATCGGCGTAAATCTTTTCAATTTCAGCTTCCAGCACACCCTCGCCAAGATGAAGGAGCTTACTAACAACGCTGTCACCTTGCTCGGAAACATCCCCACACGGGATGTCCTCGCAGCAGGTACCCCTGAAGATGTGTGCAGCAGCATCAAAACGGAACTCGAATCGGTAAACGACAGGAGCCGGATTATCCTGTCCTGCGGCGGGGGTATGCCTCCGGATGTATCGACGGAGAATCTTGAGGCTTTTCTGTCAGCGGTGGGGTTGAACAAATAAATTTATTTTGTGTATTATAATGAACCCGGTTCACGTCTTTATCTCGTAAAAGCCGATTGTAATGGGATATTAGTTAAAACGACTATGGAAAAGCAGCCGCTTTTTAATAGTGAGATTTATTAAAACAATAGATAAGGAAAAACTATAAAAAAAGGAAAATGATGAAACAGAACTCAGAATATGAGCTTTTTCGAAGGCATCCAGACAACCCTATCCTTACTGTCGAAGACTGGCCGTACAAGGCAAATTCAGTGTTTAATGCAGCCGCCGCAGAGGTAGGCGGCAAAACATTATTACTGGCGCGGGTTGAAGATTTCAGAGGTATGTCGCATTTGACTGTGGCTCGAAGTGATGACGGAATTAATAACTGGCAAATCGAAAAGATGCCTTTCTTAAAACCTGAACCTGAAAAGCATCCTGAAGAGCTTTGGGGAATCGAAGACCCGCGGATAACCCGGCTTGAAGAACTGGATAAGTGGGCCATCTGTTATACGGCCTATTCAAAAGGCGGTCCTCTTGTATCGCTGGCGATGACCAGCGATTTCAAGTCTTTTGAACGGATGGGGCCGGTGATGACTCCTGAAGATAAAGACGCGGCTCTTTTCCCAGTTAAGTTCAACGGCCTTTGGGCAATGCTGCATAGACCGGTCCCTAAGTCTGCTATGCTCGGAGCCCATATATGGTTATCCTTTTCGCCCAACCTTAAACACTGGGGAGACCATCAGGAGATAATACAAGCCCGAGATGGCGGGTGGTGGGATGCGAACAAGATTGGTTTATGCGCACCGCCTATGCAGACCAAAGAGGGCTGGCTTATTCTGTATCACGGTGTGAGAACAACTGCTTCCGGATCGATCTACAGATTAGGGCTTGCGCTGCTTGACCTGGAAAATCCCGCCAGGGTTATTCGGCGTACCGACGAATGGATTTTCGGTCCAAAAGCTCATTATGAGCGAGAAGGTGATGTCGATGACGTTGTATTTCCATGTGGATGGATAAAAAAGAAAGACACGGTTTTTATTTATTACGGTGCAGCCGATTCACGTATTTGCGTTGCAACCGCTGATTTTAATGAATTACTCGATTTTATTCTGAGTTGCCCCGACCACAGTAAATGCTCAGACTGGTGGAAAAGCTGAATAAGCTTAACATTAAGATACAGCAGAAAAAAGATGCCGGCATGGAAAATGAACAAAAATATAATTCTGTTGACGATAATCAGAAGAACCTTATGTATTGTGGCGAGGTCGTATATATCTATGCATTTGATATTGCATACGATATGAAACGCCGGCCGGTCGCTGAACTTCTTGGGCAATCGTTACAAAATTATTCCATCGGACCAAGCAAACGCAGTCCCAGGCAGCTTTTTTTCTACCAGCCTCAAATGGCAAAGCTCCCTGTAGAACTCCGCCATATCAACAGCGAAGCCGTCCGGATTCAGCGAAGCATTAAGGTGTTCAATGTTGGGGCTATCAGTATCCAAATTCGCGTACCATTTCAGGTTGAGAAAATCGTGGATTTAGTTGGTTATCACGAGCTTAAATTTGCTCAGAGCAGTATCGAAGATGAAGTTATGCAGTTAGCCGAACAGGCCAAACAGGAGTTAGAGCCTTATTGTTTACAGCCGGTATCTCATCTTACCCAGATAGAAAACTATACAGTTTTCTGTTTATATGATTTACCTCATGGCGATGGTTGTTCAAGAACTCAGGCTGAAGACTGGCTAAAAACAAATAGGCGTGAAGTTGCCGGACTTTTAACCGAAGA
>CAZIAN010000099.1:2583-12511 GCA_964537355.1 uncultured Pirellulales bacterium
GTTGATCTTGCCAGGTTTAGCGATGAATTGTCGAATATAACGAAATTTTTCGGGGATTGGCATTTGGCACGAATATACACCAGCCTGTCTAATCGTTTCCATCTGGCCGACTGGTACCGGGTTATACGCGAGAAACTTAAAACACTTGGTGATCTTTACCAGTTACTCCAACAGGATTGGGTAAATTTCTGGATGGTATTACTTGAAACAACAATCGTCCTGTTATTTATCCTGGATGTAATCCTGTTACTTGTCGGACTTTAATCATGACTAAAACCCAATCAAATAAACAAATGTGGACTTACAAGAATTGTGCCGTTATCGTAGCGCATCCGGACGATGAAACATTGTGGGCCGGCGGTTTGATGCTGATGCATCCCAAGGTAAAATGGACCGTCGTAACGCTCTGTCGAAAAAGTGACCCGGACCGTGCCCAAAAGTTTTTCAAAGCCCTCGAAAAGCTAAGTGCCGAGGGTTTCATGGCCGATCTTGATGACGGCCCGGAACAGACACCGTTGGATAGTAACCAGGTGCAAAAAACGATAGAGCTGTTACTGCCCTCGAATAGATTCGATCTCATTATAACACACAATCCCTCCGGTGAATATACCAGACATCTTAGGCACGAAGAGACCGCCAAGGCGGTCTTGGCATTATGGAAAAGTGGCAGGTTACTCTCCAACGAACTATGGACATTTGCCTATGAAGACGATAACCGCAAATATCTTCCTCGTGCAATTAAGGATGCAGATTTACTGGTCGGTTTAAATGAAGAGACTTGGCGGAACAAGTATGATATCATAACCGGGATTTACGGCTTTAATAAAGACAGCTTTGAGGCCAAGACAACCCCAAGAGAAGAGGCCTTCTGGCGTTTTAAAGCTGCCTGTTAATTACAGAGAAAGGAATTGGAAAATGAAAGTTTTACTGCTGTATGATTATCCAGCCTCACCTGGCGGTCTTGCGACCCAGGGACAGTTGCTGCATAGAGGACTGGAAGAGATGGGGATTGACGTACATTCCGTTAACTTTGAGTCGGCTCAGGAAAAAGAATGGTATTATCGATGGTTCGAGCCGGACGTCGTTGTTGGAGTCGGCTACTGGGGACATACACCTCATTTGGTTCTCCATCCACAAAGATATGGAATAACGGCGGTGCCATGGCTCGTGGCTGACGGTTATATGGCTAACTATCGTGAGATGCTCGAAGATTTACCGTTGATTCTTGTGACATCGAACTGGGTTAAAAAGGTCTATGTGCGAGATGGTCTTAGTGGCAAGAACATTGAAGTTTTACACGTTGGGTGTGACACGGACTCTTTCATACCACGCTCAAAAAGCGACCCAAAGGTGACCGCGGTTCGAGAAGCGTTAGGGGTTTCAGACGAACAAATTATGATTCTTACTGTTGGCGGCGACGCCGCATCCAAGGGTGCTCAGGAAGTTATGCAAGCTATGGCAATAAATGATACCAAAGCACCGGATTGGAAGTATGTATGTAAGGTCTGGCCCCAGCCTCGAACAGACCAGCAAAACCTGGCAGATATGCAATTAGCAACACATCTTGGAATAGACAAAAATGTGGTGTACACGGCAAGCAGGGTATCGAGAAACTTCATGCCGTATCTTGTAGCTGCGTGCGATATTTATGCAGCACCATCACGCCTGGAAGGATTCGGGATGATTCAGGTAGAAGCCAACGCTTGTGAAAAACCGGTGGTAGGAATAAAGGCAATGGGTATGCTGGATACTATGATACACGGCAAAACGGCTTTCCTCGCGGGAGTAGCCCAGGAGATTCGGCTTCGAGAAGCAATGCTCGGGGATGAATCCGGATATGAGGATGGTCACAAATACGTCTTCAAAAAACCAAGGATAGTTGATTATAGGGCAAGTGTTAATGACATAGCGAATTACCTTATAGACCTGATGCAGGATGCCGGCTTAAGAGAAAAAATGGGAAAAGCAGGAAGGAAACATGTTGTCGAGCACTTTGACTATCGAGCGATAGCTCAAAGATTTGTTAAAATTATTTCGAAACGCTTAGGTATATCATAATATGAATAAACCTCAAAAAGAGCTTATCGGCAAAGCCAAAGAAGCCGCCCTGCAGGTTTTGCTGCATAATAATCATGGTGCTTATCGGAATTTGCCAAGAACCGCCGGGTGGGCATATCCTGAGCCGTACACCAGGGATATGATGATATGCTCGCTTGGCGTATTGACTACGCAGAACAAAAGATTACTTAAATCACTGCAAAGGGTTCTGGAGACGCTGGCTAAAAATCAATCGGAGTTAGGCCATATTCCATCTTTGGCTCATGATCCCGAGGACAGAGGTGCGAGTGATACAACGCCGCTGTTTCTAATGTCTGTCGGAATTTATCGAAAGGTTATGAAGGAGGATGACTTTCTTGAGCCGGCCGTACAAAAGGCTTTGACCTGGATGAGATATCGAAGTCCAACAGACCGATATCTCGTGGCACAACTACCAACCAGTGACTGGCGTGACGAACAATGGGTTTTGGGATACGGGCTGTTTGTTAATACTATTGTCTATACTTATCTTTGCCTTTTTGGTCAATATGAACGGGCTGTAAAGGTTAAGCAGTCTATGGACAGTTTTACCATCAAGGGTGACAGACAGCACCGGCATGTCCATGAAGGTTTGGTTCTCAGAAACAAACCTTATTATGCTATGTGGTCATATAAAGTGTATCGAAGCGAGCGGTTCGATCTTTTAGGTAATAGCCTGGCGATTCTTTCCGGTTTAGCATCACCGTCCAGAGCACGGAAACTGTTATTGTGGATAGAAAAGGAATGCGAAGCCTTAAAGCAAAACGAAGAGCTGGCGGTTGATTTGTCGCCGAATTTCTTCCCCTACGTCAGACCGGATGACCCCGATTGGATACCGCGTAATGAAAAGTATAACCAGCCGGGTGAATATCACAATGGCGGTATTTGGCCTTTCGTTTGCGGTTTCCATATAGCAGCCTTGGTGGCTGCCAAAAAATTTGGCCTTGCCGAGAAAAAGCTTCTTACTCTAACCGAGCTTGTCAGGCCGGCCCGCGAAGCTGATGTGGAATTCGGCTTTAACGAATGGATACGAGCACAGGACGGAACGCCTCAGGGACAGGACTGGCAGAGCTGGTCGGCCGCTATGTATCTTTACGCTGCTGCATGCGTTGAGCAAAAAGAAACGCCTTTTTTTGATGATATTAGAAAAAACGGCCCGAAAGGCGATTAAAGAAACTTGCTAAGTAAATCACAAAAACTATTTTAGCCAAACAAGAAGTATTCGCTTTCAGAAAAAATTAGTCAAAGGGCAGCTTTACTCCACCTTGCGGAGTTCTCTCGATACGGCTGCCGGCGCGTTCTGGCACTTCAAGCTCGACCTTTTTCAATCTGCAAATCAAACCTACGGAAATCTTATCCAAGTCTCCTTTTACAAGCCTGGCATACGAGATTGTCGGCGTTACTTTTTCAATCTCGATTGTTGCGATATGGTTTTCCGTCCGGCCCAATGATTCTTTCGTATCGACGTCAATAATTTCTTCGCCCTGAACGAAGACATCCAACACAGAGCCCTTTGAGATTCTTTTCCCGCCCTGATTGATAATAAGCTGACCTGTTATATTTTTACTTGCGATTCGTATCGGGTAGAGCCTGTCGATAATACTATCGATAACCTGCTTGGCAACTCTGGCTGTAAGATTATCAACCATTTCCCTGTAATCCAGTTCTTCGGGCCTCCATCTTTTTACGAGCACTTTGACTTGGTCTTCTTCAAGGGCAATGTTAATGGTGTCGGCCAGCTTGACCTGCCTTGTAGGGGCAGCTATCAAGCGATAATCAAAAACATAATCAACTTCATACCTTCTGATCGGACGGCCGATAACTCTGGATGCTCTTTCTCTTATCTTCAGTTGTGCGTTTGATATGGTTCCTACAAGCATATAATCGGCACCGAGGACCTGGCCAAGTCTGGCCTTTTCCTCGATGGGCGAATCGTCAGAAATAAGAATATTTCTGTTCCGGGCAAATTCATCGATATACTCTCTGTCCAGGACAGCGAATTTATTTGTCCCGGTAATACCAGCGGTTAGCTGCTGGGAGAGCTTAAGAGACATTTCAACCCCTGAAGGAACGTAGCTGCCGAATTGATAGGAATCATAGAGCGTTTGAATCGGCATTATTGCAAGCTTAAGTCTGTTGGTCTGTTCGGGGTCTTCGTAATCGTAAACCCAGGCCTTGATTGTTACTTCGTAGGTTTTTTCATCGATTTTTTGCTCATCGATAACTTCGTAAGATTTGACCCAGCCTGCAATATCGGTCAGCCGCGTGGAACCGCCCGCCTGAACAGATACGGAATCAAACTCGATTGATTTACCAGTGTCTTTAGTGTCAATTCCCACACCGGCGGACTGGAAGCCGAAATCGTACCTTCCCGAACTGACCGCAATACCTTTGGCCTGAGCGACGGCTTGATACAAGGCTTTATCGATCGCCTGTTCTCTCGTAACACCCTGGCCTTTTGTTTGGCGAACGATAGTTGTAGGAGCGGAAAATGCCTTCGGGCAGACCAAAGCCGCCACAATCAGGAGCATATATATCTTTTTCATCTTTAATCCCACCAAAATTTTTGACCGTATAACAAAGTAACACTGTTACCACGACACAGACTTGTTACTTCCCCGTTTGCCTATAATAGTTTCATTCTGCCAGAATACCAGGCCGGTCGTTAAATCCGTCACTCTAAGCTGAAAATAATATTCGACCTGCTGGCGGTTATTATCGTAACGAATATTTCTCTGAATAATTTTTCCCGAAGTACTCAGCTCTGGCGCAATTAATGTTTTTTTGCCGGCAAGAGTGTCCTGTTTGAATTCTTCACCCGTTGCCGAGTCTCTGAGATCTCTCATTTCGTAAATCATTTCGTCCGGGGCGCCCTTGCCTCCGACTGCCGCGGTCATTACGACCTGTCCGCTGTTCATAAGCTCTTGTTCAATCTTTGCCGTCAACTGATCGGTATCGATTCGCTGCATGGTATCATTGGTGACTCTGGCGGTGGTCATAACATATCTGCCGCCGCCCGGCTTTTTAAGGGCTCCGGAACTAATCATCGATTGAACCATTTCGCTGGCGGCCTGATTAAAATCCCGGTAATCCAAACCCATAACGGGCTTGCCCTCATCGTTGGCGGTGTCAATCATTACTGTTTCCGGGCCGCCGCATCCCGCGATTAAAAGACCTGCTAATGTGATAATTACTGACATTTTTGTTTTCATAATTTACTCCCATTTTTTAGTATCCATTCTGAAATCTTCAGCTTCCACTCTTGGCGCAACGGCCTTAAGGCTAAACGAGGATTTACCCGTTGCCGAGGCCGGCAGCCACGTACTTGTTTTGGTTTGAATCATCAAGCCGTTCGCATCGAGCCATTCGATTTTATACCTGAACCGTTTGGTATTGTAAGAGCGGTTGTGACCGTTGATATTAAGCTCAAGAAATCCGGTGTCGTTTCTGGCCAAAATGGCTTCGTCAATTTCAATACCTTCGCCTATAAGTGCGCTGAAAGCATAGACTACCGGACGAGTCACGATATTATTGGCGAGATCGTCGCTTCTTATTCCTTCTCTGACATGAATTTTCGCGGGCTGCTGATCACAGGCTGCAAACGTAAACACAAGAGCTGCAAGCAGTATATTTGTGATTGTTTTCATTTTCTTGGTCTCCAAAAAATATCGATTCAAAAAGTCATAACCTCAAATATCGGCTCTGCCTGACTGGTAATTATTCTAACATATACTATCGCATTATGACAATCAGGAATATTAATTTCAACAGGAATCGAACCGGGCCATTTAATTTTTAATTTCCCATCTTTCGGCTTTGGAAACCTGGCAACCTGAAACTCTTTCGGTAAAGAGGTCCATATCCTGACATCCGCGGCAGTTGTTGCATAACTGTATGCCGCCATGAAGACAGAAGCAAGCGAAGATTTAGAAGAATCTTGTTTTTCAAGAGCATACTGTGCAATGGCTTTTGCAGTAGCTGATATAATGGCTCTTGTCAGAATTCCAGGATAATCTTTACTGAACTCCGTTTGGATGACCCTGTCCATATCAGAAACCAGGCGGGTTTCATAATCTTTGCCGTCAACTTCAGCTATCAGATTCTGTTGAGCTTTGTCTCTGAAAAACAATTCAGGCAGAGCAATTCCGACATATTTAACATCATCTGTCGCAACGAATAATGGAATATCCATCCTGAGTTCTTTTTTTACAGGCCCCAGACCATTTTCAAATATCAACCATATCGTATCTTCCAGTCGGCTTTTTCCATCGAGTATGTTCTCGGTAACACTGAGGTCCTCGGCAATATAGCCGTTATCTCCGACCATACCATAGGATTCTTTGAGTAAATCCACGGCCTTGGAGTGGTCGGAAACAAGATTAAAGAATATACCCGCCAGGTAAGTCGCGAAAGGATTAACGAAATCAGGATAAGCCTCGAAATTGTGGAGATTGGGATATTTCTGAGCCAACAGCTCGGCCGTTTCGGGATTGTCAACATTGGATTTCGAAAACTCGTTTTGCTCCTGCTCCTTTTCCAACTTGGCACTGAGTTTGTTTATTTCTTTATTGAACTTCTCTTTTGCACGTCTCTGCCTGTCAAGGGCACGATTAAATTCCACTCTGGCTAAGTCAAATTCCTTTTCGGCCATAAAGTTCAGAGCTTTGTAAACATTTACCATTATGCCGTCATACTCTTCACCTCGGTAAGGGATTATATTATCGTTTGTGAGTGTAGAGCCGATACCGTCACCAATTGTGGACTGCTCGTCGTAATATTTAAGCATATCTTCGGCTACATCGAAGGATTCGGAGCTTTTGGTATAGTCCTGTTGAATTCTTTCAACCGTTCCGAGCTGTAGTTCCCACAATAAGTCATTACCCCTGGGGTTTTTCTGTTTGCTTATTTTTTTCTCGGCAAAGAGGGCCGAATTCTCGTAGTCAAATCGTTCAAAATGCCCGTTAAATGTGGCTAATTGGTCCTGTGGAGCATTACAGCCTGCAAAAAAAGGCAGAATTAAAAGAACTAAAACTGCAAATACAACAGGATTCTTAAATCTAACTTCGTTCATCCTTCTTTCCAAATCAACTCAACTCTCTCAACAGCTTTTGCTTTTTAAGATGACCAACAATCATTGTAGCCTCTCGAAGTTTATCGTCAATAAATAGACCGGATTTTTGAAGTTTTTTCAGGGTTTCGGCACTTTTGCACAATTTTACAAAATGAAGAAGCTCAGTATTAAAGTCTTTTATTACTGATAATATTTTTTTTCGCGTCCTAAAGGTCAAAGCTCTTTTTATTTGAGTAAATATATATCTTGTTATTAACCAAATCTGGTTGTATATGTACTCTTTTTAGGTTAAAGTTATTCTGTTTCAATAGCCGAACAAAAACAACACAGCTTAAGTATTTTTATATAGAAAGGAGCTATCAATGGCTAAGAAAATGATAATAATTTTGTTGGTAGTCGCTGTGAGCCTCGGCCTGGTATTTGTTTCCGGCTGTGAGAATGACGCTCAAACCGGCGCCCTTATCGGTGCAGGGGTTGGCGCCCTTGCCGGCCAAGCCATAGGCGGGGATACGAAAGGAACACTGATTGGCGCTGGAGCAGGAGCCGCCGGTGGTTATATAATAGGCAACGAACAAGATAAGAAAAAATAGATTTCGGCCAACTTCCGGGCTGTGCAAAATTTAACAATCCAAGCCCCAAAGAAACGGGGATGAACCTTAAGAAATATGTTTACAAAAAAGCTGAGGGTAGTTGTTCGTCCTCAGCTTTTGTAATTGAGTTCAAACCTGCTCAGAGCGGTATCAGAGCCCGGCGAACCTTACCATTCTGTGGTCAGCCTCGACGGTAGAGTATTACAAATCCTCTTTATGAGCCGTTGTGCATTTTCAGCTTCCTTGGGCGATAAAGCGCTAGCTGACACACCGCCACCCATCACTCCAGCGTTAATACCACCGAACAATTCATTTTCTTCCCTTGCACGGGAACCCCATCCACTTCCAAGGCCTAAAATACCTCCGGTTTTGCTCGTACCACTGCCTATCCATAAAACACTGCCGTCTGTGACATCTACCATTTTGGCCGTAATAAAGATTTCATCGCCAAAGTGGGGGATATTCACTATCAGAATTGCAGGAACATTAACAATTTCCGCGGCCTCGGCAAGGCCCTCCTCAGTACTTAAGTCTTCGGCTTTGACTTCCTGCTCTTCAAGGGCCGCTGCAATATTGGACCACTCTTTTGGTGCATAACCCTTTTTCAGGAGTTCCATCTCAAAATATTCAGCAATCTGATTCTTGGCCGCCTGGCTTGTAAGAGCACCCTCAACAGCTACGATAGCCACCGAATCTAACATACTGAAGTTATAACCTGCCCTGGAATGGCTCTCTGCACGCCCTGAAGCGCAACCGCCAATAAACAAAATAGCAATTAACAGTATATTAACGATGATTTTCATATCCTAATACCTCCGAAAGAACAGAATAATTTGTGAGCAAAAGAATAGCATAATATACAAGTATTTTCTGAAATTGTCAAGTATTTTTTGGTATCTTCCTGATATATAACACTTTATAAAGGCAGTTTACCTATTTTATCATGTTTCACAGGTGCCGGAGAAAACAGCGGCATAAGAGATTAAAAAAGGCCGAGAATCTACTTGTCCCCGGCCTTTTTATAGGGATCCCATTTTGCACAAAACACAAAATGGGTACCCTATATGTTTATCCACCTCCCCAAAAAAAGGGGGCAGCTCCGATAGGACAGCTTAAGCTACATCGGATTATAGTCATCGTCTATATAGCTGGGTTGTTTTTGAGGAGAATTAGGCCATTTCAATTCATCAAACAAAAACTCCCTGGCCTGACGTATCATAACATCAGGCATACACGGACACATCTCAAAAGAACCGATGATATCATTATCATATTTGTCCAAGGTCTTAAGCAGATAATCCCAATTTTCACGTGAAATACCTCCGTGCAGGCCGGGCGGCTCATGGTCGTCGGTCTGCCCGTAATTATCCGTTAAATGCAAGTGTGTTATTCTCGGGGCCAAATCATCCACATATTTTTTGAAGGAAAATTCACGATCCAGATTGGCAAAACCGATATCCAGGCAATATCGGACGGATTTGAATCTTTCGCCAATCTGCTTGATCATCGGCAATCGGCCTGTCTCAACGCATAGTGTGATATCGTTCTCTTCGGCCATTTTCACCACCTCGGCGGCAAAATCACAGCCGTTAAGCTCGGGAACATTGGGAATGCCCATATCCTGCATGTCGGCTACAATATTTGCACCGAGCAGTTTGGCACATTCGATTTGTTCGTACCATTGCTCTAATGTCGGGTTGTCGCCGCGGGAACGCATCACTACCAGCATATCATTTGTAGCGGAAATAAGCCTTGTCCAATTACGCTTCAGGAAACGACAATCACTCTGACCCTTTATAGTAGGCCATAACTCGATGCCGAAACCCAAAGACTTGAGGTACTGACATTCCTGCTCAAAAGACAGAGGGTGTTCGCGTCCCCAAAATACCATCGTTGAAACAGCGTATTTAATGCGCATTAGAAACCTTCTCCATTGTTGACTTATAAACCTACCTCTATGTCCATATAGTGCGTAAACTATACTATTATCGATTAAAAACGGGTTTATATTAAAAGTTTGTTCATAATTAGAGCATTTTTTGATTAAATTTAAAGAAAATGGGTGGGGCAGGTAAGAAGTGGTTGGCGTCAGCCCCGTTTGAAATTGGCTTTGAATTGGGTTTGTTTTGGCTTTAATTGGCTTAAATTGGCTTTGTTTTGGGTTAAATTGGGTTTGAATTGGCTTTGTTTT